>NZ_MLYQ01000029.1:0-116846 GCF_001866725.1 Bacillus sp. MUM 13 | reverse complement strand
TAAGTACGGCTTTTTGTATGGTCTGCCAATTATGCAGATTCTTAGCTGTTTCCCGGGGCATATGGATTTTTTCAGGCCAGCAGGCCGCACTTTCTCGCATAACTTTCTGCAGCTGCACGACTATGTATTTTCTGCTGCTTCAGATTTTCCAGGAGTGATATATAAAAACTTCCATCGAATGTTTTTTGGGCTTTCAGGGTTACTTCTATCGCTGCATTCACCAGAAAATCTTCTGCATTGGTATACCGCTTGCCGAAGTAAATAAAGCCGATTGCATCCTCGCCAAATGCAAAACCTTTAGCTTCTAGAAATTTCACATATTCTTCAACTGACTTTTCCACAGGCTCATCCTCTCTGCGACTTTCCATTTTCATCCTACATATTACCCTATTTCCTTTGATTTGACTATCCGTAATTCGACATAAGCTGCAAGGGTTATGGAAATCATATTGCTGGGAGGTGTAATGATGAGCAAACACAGTAATCGCGGTGCCAAAGCATTCAGCGGTGTCAGCCCGCAAGGAAACAATATTGAAGATGGCAGGGATAACAGCCCTAAGTCAAAGCTAGAACAGGCACAAAAGAAAATAAATAAAAAATAGCCAATCATTTTTGCAATGACCAGCCTGGCTCAACAAAGAGCGAATCCGGGCCTTCCGCAGAAAATATGCGAAAGAAAACTGCAATTACTGGCAGGATTAAAATAAACCGTTCCTGATGGCGCCTGCCCCCAAAAGTAAGAATGAAAAATCTGACTTTCGGGGGTCGGTACCTTAGGGAACGGTTTTATTAAAGGAGGCGGTGAAGTCCTTTAAATTCATGATGCTGGGCCATATATTTTACTTTTTCCCTATCATATTGAAAGGCAGCTTCTTCCAATGAACATGAAACAGGGACATCACATTTGATTTCTGCAAGCTGTCTTGAAAGATGAAGCATATCAACCGCACTTTCAATCTTGGCTTTCTGTGTTTTTGTCAGGGAATCCAGGTTTTCTAGTATTCCTTCAATGCTTCCAAATTGGATCAGCAGTTTTAATGCTGTTTTTTCGCCAATGCCCTTCACACCCGGATAATTATCGGCTGTATCTCCCATTAGCGCCTTTAAGTCAATCATCTGCCTTGGAGTAATTCCCTTCCATTCATAAAAGGTATCAGGATTGTGCACTTCATAATTGCCAAACCCCTTCTTTAAAAGAATGACAGAGATATTACTTTCAATCAGCTGAAGCATGTCCTGATCTCCTGTGAGAATGGACACGGAAGAAGCTGTGCTGGATGCTTTGGCAAGGGTTCCTATGCAATCATCCGCTTCAAAACCCGGGAGCCCGATATTAGGAATATCAAAAGCTTCCACAGCTTCCTTAACGAGGTCAAACTGCGGAACCATTTCAATAGGGGCGCTTGAGCGATTGGCTTTATATCCTTCAAAGAGCTCGTTGCGGAACGTGGCGCTGCCCATGTCCCAGCATACAGCCATATGGGTGGGAGAAAAGTAGTTGACTGCTGTAAGCATATGCTTTAAAAAACCCTGAACCGCATTAGTCGGCATGCCCTTTGAATTAATCATAAACTGTCCTGTAGCTGCAGTGGCATAAAATGCTCTAAATAAAAGAGCCATCCCGTCTACCAGCAAAAAGGATGGCATCTGTTTCACGCTGTTTGTATCCAAAAAAATCACCTCTAAAATTAAATACTATATCATGATTATACCATAATTCATGTATGTATTTAAGCAGTACTAAGTGCCAATCCGCTTATTCGCTGCCGCATTCAACTGGATTATCTTCATAAGATATCCAATCGCTGTAGCTGCCGGTATATATCTTCACATTTTTAAAACCTGCTTCCTTTAAAGCGATAAAATTGGCTGCAGCCGTAACACCAGATCCGCAGTACACAATAATTTGCTTATTGGGATCATAGCTCCGGAACCTGTCTTTCTGTTTATCGGGATCAAGGTATTTCCCGTCTTCAAGGGAGTGTGTCCAGACTTCGTTCAATGCTCCTGGTATCCTTCCAGCTTTTGTATCAATCGGCTCTTCTTTTCCTAAAAAACGCCTTTCTTCACGGGAATCAAGCAATATAACATCCTCTCTTGCCTTCCCTGCTATCTCTTTTACCTCTTCATAGCTTGCAGCAATTTCATGGTTCAAATGAATACTATAGACAGATTTTCCGTAAACAGGGATGGCTGTTTCTGCAGGCTGACCTTTTGCTCTCCATTCCCGGTAGCCTCCGTTTAACAGATATACTTCCTTATGCCCTAAATATAAAAGGATATGAACGAAACGGGCTGCATACTGGCCATCTCCAGAATCATAGGCAATGATAGGGGTGCTATTGCTTATTCCGTACTCTTCAAGCTTATCCTTGACTGCCATTGGATCTGGAAGGGGATGCCTTCCTCCATGTTTCTTCACTCCTCCAGACAAATCCCGCTCAAGGTCGAAGTATACAGCTCCCGGTATATGATCTTTGTTATACTCCCCTATTCCAAATACAGGGTCGCCAAGTTTAAACCGGCAGTCGGCAAATCTTGCTTGTTTTTGCTCCATTAATTTAATCGCATCTGCTATTTTGATTACATATCCCAGCTTGATCTCCTCCTAAATATTCTTGTACCTAGAAACTTTCCACATCAGCATGATCATTTCCTGCTGTTATTGCCGTACTGGGAAATTCACCTGATGAAACAAGGCTATCATCAGCAGTTTCTCCTTCTTCACAATGGATCTTTTTTATCAGGCATTTTGTTTCATAGGAGATTGCCTTTATTTTAGGCGCATTTCTTAAAGATTGTGGTTTATTAACTCTTGAAAGATTCCGGCGAGACCGAAGCCAGAGGTTCTATATACTTATAAAAGCTGGTTTATCCCTGGTTATTTATGGCTAAATAATTTACAAAAAGGGGTGAAAACATGACCAATTCAACTACTTTAGAGATTCAGTGTTCAGAATGCAAAACTTGGTTTCCTTCACCTGAAAAGGTGGATGTACTAAAAGGTAATAGAATAAGGTGCCCAAAATGCAAAGAAATGATCAATGTTGATCACAATATAAGAAAAACGGATTAAACAATAAGGGCTCTTTTCTTATAGATAGTGGTTTTTTAATATGTTCTCTGAAGCGTTCCCGTTATTGAACATGGTTGATTAGAGTGTAAGGTGCGGGACTAAAGCGGGATTAACGGGAAGGTGAGACCCCGCAAGCGCAGATGGGGAGGCTCACCGCCTGCCGCGCGGGAAGCGAGCATCCTGAAGCGGAAATCAGCCCCTTGTTCCATAGCAACAAAGCTTGCGAACACAGCCTTCATTAAAAACGTAAGTGACTTTGTAAGCTGTTTCTATCTATGGATAGGGTCTTACTCAATAGCTTCTTTTAGCCTTATCTATCATTAAGGCTGCAAAAAAAATGGCTGCAGTATCAGCAGCCATCAAAAAGTAAAGATTCATCGTTATTTAATGCTAAAATCTAATAACTGTCTTTTCTGCGTTCCTTGATTTTTTTTACAGTCATTAAGAAAGCATACTCTGAAGATTTTCAATCTTAGATTCGTATTGAGTGATATCTACTTTTTCTTCCAAAGCAGCAAGCAAGCCCGTAAATATTTCCTTTAGTTCTTTTTGGCACTCCATATATAGTGCTTCAAGTTCAGTATTCAGAGTCCTTGAAAACTCAGTGAAAATCCGTTCAGATTGTTCTTTTGCATATGCCTCAGAAGGTGCATCCAATGCCTTCATGAGCGCGTCATTCATCTTCACTTTTTCATTTTTTTCAAAAAAGGACTTTGTATTTTTAAAGAGGGAAAGCTCTTTTTTAAAATGCTGCACATCCAGATCCAAAAAGGCAGGCAAGAATTCAGCTGTTGCCTGTTTAGCCGGCTCATATGCCTGAAGCTGCAAACCGGGACGTATTTTCTCAAGCTGCTGCTCCAGTGACATTTGCCTTTCTTTCACCAGCTTCACCATGTAATTTTCAGTCCGCAATGCCGTTGCACGCATTTCCTGGGCGAGATCAAATCCCAGATCTTTAAGCAGCCCCTTTAAGGCATTTTTTAAAACCAGCTTATGATCCTGGCCATCATCTTTAATGACAGCAGGATTAAAGGACTCCTTGAAGAAACTGCTGAATCTTAAGAAAACGCGCTGCCTGCTGTAATATACAAGCTCTTCAATTTCCTTTCTCAGCTTTTCAGTCTCTGTCACTCCCTGACTGGCCAAGAATAAGCGGTCTATTGCTTTCCATTGGCCAGCAAGTGCATCGGCGGCAGCTTTTTTAGCATTGTGGTCCTGCTTCGAGGCTTTTACTACTTCCTGAAGAAGAAGAACAGCCCTTTTCAAGGCATTTTTCGCTGATTCGATGGCGAGTCCTGACAGCTCATTTTCGATAAAATCATTAAATAGCGCCTGAAAATGTTTGATCCCGCTGTCTGGAAGAAATGTATGAGAAAATGGTTCTTTTCCCAGTTTTTCTTTCAAGGCGCCTTTGCTTGAAACAGGCATAAGCTTCGGAAACCGTATGCCAAATCCGTTCAGCTCGCCGCGTACATATTCCAGAACATCCTCCAGCTCTTCCTTTTCTGCAGCAAGATCTGCGGCATTAACAAGAAAAAACATCTTATCCATGGCAAACGATTCTTTCACGCGGCCCAGCTGTATAAGAAATTCCCTGTCAGCCTTGGAAAATGGATGATTATAATAGGTGATAAATAATATCGCATCAGAATTTTTAATATATTCGAAAGCGGCTCCTGTGTGCCTGGCATTGATAGAATCAGCTCCGGGAGTATCAACAAGGACGATTCCCTGCTTCGTCAGCCCGCAGTCATAGTAAAGCTCTATCATGTCAACAAGGCAGGACTTTTCCTCCCTTGCAGCAAACTCCCTGAAACCTGCAAGATCTACTGAAAGAATCTGTCCCAGCACTTCCCTGTTTTCCTGATAGCCTTCGCAAAAAGCCTTTAGGAAAGACAGCTGCGTTTTCCCCGTTTCCGCCTGATCGGCACCTCTCACAATTTCTTTAGAAGAATGATAGGCTTCCTCGAGTGTTTTCGGAAAATGGTTAAAAACAGCTAATGCCAGCTTCACATCCTCCAAAAGCATAACAGGAGTTTTAAGCCGGACAGAGGCTGTGCCATGCTTATGCTCATGATCAGAAGCCATGATTTTGCTGATGGCTGCAGTTGTCGGATTAGGAGATACAGGCAAAATGCTTTCACCCATCAAGGCATTGGCAAATGATGACTTGCCTGCACTGAAAGCCCCGAAAAGCGCCACTGTAAACGTTTGGGCCTCCATACGTGAGGCTTTTTCAGTTAACTCCCTATATAGCGATTGAAAGCCCTTTAAGGATTGGATGGACTGTGCTGCAGCTTTCAGTTTCTTTGACATGCTTTCCAGTTTTTCCTTGCCGCTCATGCCCGCTGCTGGATGCACCGGGTGCTGGAGTTCACTCCTCTTGTTCTCAGCCGGCGGCGCTGTTATCACGTTCTGCTTTATTTCACTGCTCCCCTCATTATTCACTTTAATAGACTCTTTCTCTTTCCTCAGCCATTCCTCCACGAGAAGCTCCGGGCTGCCGGAATTAACCGGTTTTGTTCTGCCATCAAGTATGCCTGTCAGCACATCTTCCTGCTCTGCTAACTTTGCGCTGATACTTGAAGAACTTTGGATGGCTTTCTCAAAATCTTTGTGATTTTCCAGTTCAGCTTCAATTTCCCTGGTCCTTCCGGCAGTCCTTTCTTCAGTAACCTCCAGCAGCTTCTCCATAAATTGATCTGCACCGTATTTAGCTTCTTTTTTTATGGCAGCTGCCACCCCGCTTGTATAATTCAGCACATATTCCCCGGTAATATGTACCTGTGATTTGGTCAAGGAAGCAAGCATATCCTCCGTAACATCAATATGGATTTTTTGGGCGGCCTCTTCAAGTTCCCCATTATGAATATGATTTTCCCTTAGTGTTTTGGAGGCAAGCTCTTTCAAGTGCCATTCCAGCTGGGTTTTTGTTTTCTCTTTTAAATCGGAAAGAAAACGCTGAAGCCTAAGTTCTCTTTCCGCCTCCGTTTTTTTCTTAGAAAACAAAAGGCCCATTTTGAAGTCAGGCATGGATGATTCCAGGTATTTCTCTGCAAGCTCCCTCGTCCCGGACGGCATGATATATGCATTATTCAGCAGGGTATCCAGGCTGTCTGAAAAGGATTTCTCCAGCTGTTCCTTTTCAGTGTGTAATTCTTCCATTTCTCTGTAAAGACCCGTAAGGCGGTTTAGGAGATTTTCCTTTGCTCCTTCATCCAGTTCATCGAGCTTTGCAAGGCTTTCTGACTGTTCAGCCTCGAGCTTTTCTTTAAGCCATGTTTGGTGATGTGCAATCAGCCTTTTGGCAGCCTGCATATTAGCAGGTGCTCCTTTAGAGTTTTTCTTGGCCTGTTTAAATAAGAAAGTCTGCATCTTCCCGATTTCATTTTCCGGGTTTTCCATATCTCTGACTGAAGTAAAGAAAATACCATCAGGATATACATTCCAATTTGCAAATGCCTCGATAACAGAGCTTTTAAAGCTGCTGAAGCTTAACTCTTTTTCATCATGCTTATCGATTTGGTTGACGATCAGATAAACAGGCTTTCCGCCATCAATTAATTCTTTGGTGAACAGGAAATTCACTTCTGATTGGACATGATTATAATCCATCACATAAAAAACCATATCAGCAAGATGCAGGGCAGATTCTGTTGAAACCCTATGTGCATCATCGGTAGAATCAATTCCCGGAGTATCCATAAAGGCACAGGTTTCCGGAAGAGGGAACCTTGGGGAACTGATCGTAATGGATTCGATGCTGTCTCCATTTTTCGCATAATTTTTTATTGTTTTAATGTCATATGGAGCGGGAAAAAGGACCGGCTCTTCATTTTTAAAGCGGACAAGCGCAAAAGCCTCCCCTTTTTGGACTTTAACTGTATTGGCACTTGTAGGTATAGGGCTGGAAGGCAGTATCTGATCCTTCAGGAGATAATTTATCATCGTTGATTTTCCGGCAGAAAAGTGGCCGCAAAAGGCAATCGTAAATTCCCCACTATACATCTTAATCAAAAGCTGCTTCATTTTTTCAGCCTGTGAAAAGTCGCCTGCCTCTTCAAACATTTCATATAGTGCAGACAAAACCGGCAATGGAGCATTAATCTTCGTCGATATTTCGGTCATGACCTATTCCCCTTAATTGAATATCTTTATTTTTACTAACATTGTAAACGATTTTACACATCTTTCCTATATTATAATTGCATGTTGCTTAAAACGTTTGTTTAACGCTTACAAATGCAGTCACGCAAGATTGATCTTGCAGCCTGCCTGCATAACAAAAAAAACAGCCAGGCGCTATCACCTGGCTGCAGCTGCAGCAAACTGTTCATTTTCATTGCTGTTTTGTTCAATTATATTATCCTGATGCCGAATATTTTTGAGCACATATTTCATAACCATGCTATATGTAATGACAGTCAATAGAAGGAAAAACCAGATCATTCATAATCACCATCCCTTTTAAGATACACTGTACGTTTAAATGAGAATAATTTTCATCTTCATTTAAAGTGTAACACGGGAGTAAATCAATTTCAAGAAGTTTCAGGGTAATTGTTTTCTCTCCGGTTTCATCCTTCTTTACCCGCAGCGGGCAGCGCCCTGAATCGATTTTATCTATTGGGGCTTTTGAATACAGCTTCATATTCTGTTAAAGACTTTAATGCGTTTTCCTCCAGCGGAATCCGCACCCTCATCATAAAATAATTCAGTACGGTAAATAAAATGGCTGTAAAATAGGCATTGAACAAGAGAGAAATCACGATGATTTCCGCCGCTACAATCACATAATTAGGGTGTTTGATCCATTTGTACGGCCCTCTGGCAACTACCCTGGCATTCGGAAGCACAATGATTTTAGTGTTCCAGAATTTCCCGAGGGAAGACAGAGCCCAAATCCTTCCTGCCTGGGCTGCGAAAAATAGGCCGAGCCATAATGGCCACACTTCCGATACCCCTCTATGTAAAAAAACGTTTTCCAATATAAGAGCTGCAAAAAAACCTATGTGCATGGCAACCATCCAGGGATAGTGGGAAGCACCAAATTCAACTCCTCCGCGGCTTTTCATCCATTGCTCATTGCGCTTGGCAATAAATAATTCCGCAAGCCTCTGCACTCCGACAACAATGATAAAAATAAGAAAAACCATCATTGCCACCTCATAAGCAGAAGTTCAGATGAAAAACCAGGGCCAAGTGCTGCTGCCAATCCATTCTCTCCTTTTGGAATCTGCTTTTCCATAAATCTTTCTAATACGTAAAGAATCGTGGCGGAAGACATATTTCCAAACTTCTTTAAAATATCCATTGAGGTTTCAGTCATTTCTTCTGTAAAATCCAATGACTCTTTATAGGCTGAAATAACTTTTTTACCGCCCGGATGGGCAATAAAATGGCTGATATCCTGCAATTCTGTTTTTGATCCGGATAAAAATTCTTCGACATTAGGCTTTAGCCAGTTTTGGATAATAGAAGGAATATCCCTTGAAAAAACGACGTGAAGACCCTCATTTTTCATTTCCCAGCCCATCACATCCAAGGATTGCGGCATTAAAGTCGATTGTGTGCCAAGGATCTCAGGGATCGCTTGAAGCAGGGAAACCTCTCTCCCGCCTGATTCGTCTCCGCAAACCAAAGCACATGCAGTTCCATCTGCAAATAGAGAGGTCCCGATCAAATTGCTTTTGGAAACGTCATTTTTTTGAAAAGTCAGGGAGCAGAGCTCTACTGTCAGCACCAATGCCTTTGCTTCAGGAAAAGCTTTGCAGTATTCATAGGCCCTGGATAGGCCGGATGCTCCTCCAGCACAGCCTAGTCCCCAGATGGGGATTCTTTTTGTGTGAGGAGAAAAAGGAAGCATATTCATGATGATAGCATCTACAGATGGTGTTGAAATGCCAGTGCTGGATATAAAGAAAAAGGCATCAATTTCTTCTATATTAATCCCATCACGTAAAAACAATGGATTGTTCAGGCACTTTTGAATAGCCTGTGCTCCGTATTCTGCAGCAAGTTCAATATATTTCTCGTTCTTTTCCTGAAAGGTATGATCACTATTGAACCAATCTAAATCACATGCAAAATAACGGTTTTCTATTTCTCCATTTTTGAATGCCTTCAGCAATCTCTCAATATCTTTAAATGCTGATCCAAAGATGCTGCGTGAAAAGTCAATGACGGTATCCTGTGCAATGCTGTTTGGAAGATTACTGTGTGCGCTTGAGAGAATATATGGCATAATTCCACACCTTTATGCATTATTTTAAAGCTTCCATTATAATGGCCGTTTTCGTGCATCTTCAAACATTTCCTTCCAAGGCTATTTTCGTTAAGTTCGCTGCAATAAAACAAGGCGGCTGATTTCCGCTGCAGGATGCCAGCTCCATTCAACCCTATTAAACATCGGCATCGCCTTATAGAACTCATTAAAAATAATAATCTTTAAGCAAGGCTCTTTTCGTAAGGCTGTTTTCGTAAACTTTGTTGCTATGAAACAAGGGGTTGATTTCCGCTACAGGATGCCCCAATCAACCTGCTATTTCAATGGAATTGCCTCGAGAACTATTTAAGTAACAACAATCTTTAAGAAAAGAGCCTTTCGTAAAGTTTGTAGCTAAAGTGGTCAAAATAAAATGAGAGGATATAATGCTATTTGGGAGGCGTTTAGAAGGTGTGGAGGCACGTTTATCAAGGTTTCAGTGATTTATCAGATAAAGAACAAATATCCCTATCTAACGGTATAAAAGAGCTCTTTTTCCAGAAGAACGTGCCGTTTTCGCAAAAATGCTTAAAGAAATTCGCGAAAACGTGGAGGTGTTGCTACCAACAGGGGAATATCAAACGATCAGATCTGTGTCATGGCTGCTCTTGATTGTAATGGACATATATCTCACTGAAGAGATCTCCACTAAGTTACTAGAATGAAAAAGAATTTAACATTCATTTTTAGTGTGAAAAATATAGTAATTTAATGCTGAAAACATTTACCTATGTCCTTCTTTCCTTGCTTGTATATATCCGTAATAAGCACAAGTACCATTTTGAGTTAGGTCCTTAACTTCAAAACCGCATTTGTCATAGAAACTGAAATTGTTAGCTGATGTATGTGCAAACCAGTCACCGTGGGGAAGTTTTTGAACACAGAGTTTCACTAGTTTTTTGCCAATGCCTTTTCGGCGATATTCTGAATGGACAACCAAATCCATAATATTAGCGGCCATTATTTGATCTGATATTACTCTAACCATGCCAATCATCTTGTTATTATCCCAAACAGTAAATGCCCACGTTGAGTTTTTAAAAATAAGTGAAAACTTTTCTTTTTGCCAAGATGGTGTATTCCTTACCCAACCTGCATCTTCAAATAGAGCTTCAACATATTCAGCAGGAACTCCCTCGGTACCTTCTCTTATAACTAAGCCATTGTAATATTGGTACAAATTAACCCCTCCTTTTTTAATATTGTATATACGACTTCTGAGGAGTTATTTCCTTTCAAATCTATTTTATTTTGTTAAAAAACCTTCCCCGTTTGATTATGAGGGGGGATTTACACCTGGGTTTTATAGATAATTTTTCACCTTTTATATACTAAGCAACATTCCTTAAGAAAAGAGCCATTCCCAAGTATTCTGAAGTTACGAAAGAACAAGACTTTCAGCCCAAAGCCTAAAGGCATAATCCATATTTTTATTTTTCTTCCAAAATATTTTGGTTTTCCGGGACCAAACTCCCTATTTTTTGCTATTATTATTTATATATATAAATGGGGGAATTTCGATGGCAGTTACAGCACATGCAGCAAGCGTATTGAATGGGACAATTTCAGCAGTAAAATCGGTGATTCCTGCAGGGATTTCTTTTGGAGATCCCTTTTTATTGAGACAGCCGCTCGAACAAGCTTCTTTAAGTGTTTTAATAGGAATGACGGGTGATGTACGAGGCAGACTTATTATTGAAGCCAATGAGGAAATCATGAGTAAAATAGCTGAGCTGATGTTCGGCATGCCCCTTCAGGGTGAAATGCTTGAATCCTTTTCCGCAGAGCTGGGCAACATGATTGCGGGCAATTTAGCAACACATACAGCAGCAAGCAGCATGGAAATGGATATTACTCCTCCGACAGTCCTTATCGGGACAACAAAAATGTATGGATTTGAAAAGGCAATTGTTCTCCCTGTCAGTATTGAACATACAGGAAGCCTTGACATTGTGCTGATTATAGAAACAGAAGAAACAGCCTGAAGCATCCGCGGCAAGCTGGCCTGACACTCTTTAATCCGTTCACAATGTGGCTGATATCCGCTCCAGGAGCCTTGCACCTCATGCTCCAATCAACCCGTTTTAATATTAGATCGCCTTATAGAACTCATTAATCATACTAACGTTAAGAGTCTATAAAAACAGAAGCTGCAGCAGCGCAGCTTCTGTTTTATGTCTCTATTAAAAGATAATATGTTAAAAACCATGAATGGTCATACCGCCGTCTACAAATAATGTCTGCCCCGTAATATAGCTCGCTGCATCACTGGAGAAAAACACGGCAGGCCCGATTAATTCCGGCAGCTCTCCAATCCTTTTTAATGGTGTTACAGCTAGAATTTCCTCTACATACTGCTTATCGCTTAACAGCTTTTCAGTAAGGGGTGTTTTAAAATACCATGGCCCTATGCTGTTGACACGGATATGGTCGCTTCCCCATTCCATGGCAAGCACCTTTGTCATTTGAATGAGTGCTGCTTTAGTTGCGGCATAAACCACGCCTGTACGCAATGCCACATGGCCTCCTACTGAAGCAATAGAGAGAATGCTTCCTCCGGTTTCCTGCTGTTTCATGATTTTGCCTGCTTCCTGTGACATCATGAACGCAGATTTTAAGTTTGTGTCCATGATCGTCTGCCATTCATCATCTGTTACATCAAATGCTTTAGAACGAATATTCATTCCTGCATTGTTGACAAGTATATCTATCTTCGGTACTGACTCCAATATTATTTCAAAGGCATGCTGTACCTGTCCGCGGTCTGTGACATCTGTTACAACAGGTATCGCCTTCCTTCCAGCTTGCCTGATTAATTCGGCTGTATCTAACAGGTCTTCTTCCGTTCTTGATAATATTGCTACAT
The DNA here is from genome assembly GCF_001866725.1 of Bacillus sp. MUM 13. Classification (NCBI taxonomy): domain Bacteria; kingdom Bacillati; phylum Bacillota; class Bacilli; order Caryophanales; family Bacillaceae; genus Bacillus; species Bacillus sp. MUM 13. Next base: position 104,639 of record NZ_MLYQ01000029.1, on the reverse strand, counting down.
CTGCACCTGCCTGAGCAAATCCTGCTGCAAGGGCTTTTCCTATTCCTCTCCCGGCCCCTGTAATAACTGCCGTTTTGCCATCTAAACGAAATGAAGGAACATGCATGTTAAATAACCTCCCTATGGAATAATGTGTATACTCTATTTAACCATTTACAGCCCCATAACGTACACAAAACATTACCCAGAAGACATATTTAACACGAAATCACCGATTTTATCCTATCTATTCTATCTCCTTAGCAGAAGAGGAGCCATTTTGAACTTCTATGATGATTTTCTGGAAATCTGCTTTGCCGCATACATGGCAATACTGTTCATCGTTCAAAAGCGTTTTGCAGTGCCTGCAGTATTTTTTCTCCATTTTCTTCACTCTCATTTCTTAGATATTCTTTTATTATATTCAGCACTTTAATAGACGTTGCCACTTTGTGTAAATTTTTTACTGATTTCCGAAAACTGTGCATAAAAAAATCCCTGCCTAATCTAGTTAGACGGGAATCTTTTTAAAATAGAGCTGATATTAAGAAGCCTTGCGCTCTGCAAATTGTATTTGTTTCAATTTCACCCTTGATGGAACGATATTGAATATGATATTCAGGAAGATTGCAGTCAGGCTTCCTGCAACAATTCCGTTGCCAGTGAGGATTTTAAGGCTCTCTGGAAGCTTAGCGAATAAATCAGGTACAGCTGTCACACCCATTCCCATAGCAATGGCACATGCAACAATCAATAGATTTTCCTGTGAAGCAAATTCAATTTTACTTAGCATTTTAATACCAGAAGCTACAACCATTCCGAACATGGCAATCATTGCACCGCCCAGGACTGCTGATGGGATGATGGTGGTCAGAGCTCCGATTTTCGGTACAAAGCCAATAAGTATCAGCATTGTTCCCATTGTATAAATCACATTTTTGCTTCGGACACCGGATAGCTGAAGCAATCCGACATTTTGGGAATATGCCGTATAAGGAAATGCGTTGAACAATCCCCCAAGCATGATCGCTAGGCCTTCTGCCCGGTATCCTTTTGCCAAATCTTCTTGTTTGACCTGACTCCCGCATATATCGCCTACTGCATAATATACGCCTGTGGATTCCACTAGGCTAACCAGCGCAACTAAAATCATTGTCAGAATAGCTGTTGCATCAAAAGTGGGCATTCCAAAGTAAAATGGCTTAGGATAGTGCAGGATAGATGCTTGTCCTATAGCTGAGAAGTCCACTTTCCCCATAAAGAAGGCTGCAATAGTACCTGCTGCAAGACCAAGCAAAATGGAAATCGACCGAATGAATCCTGTGAAGAATTTGTAGAGAATAATGATAAAAAGCAAAGTGCAAAAAGCAAGGGTAATATTATCAAGTGCACCAAAATCAGGAGCACCCTGTCCGCCAGCCGCATTATTCATCGCAACAGGAATCAAGGTGATGCCGATGATTGTCACGACTGAACCTGTGACGACCGGCGGAAAGAATCTGGCAAGCTTTCCAAAAAATTTGCTTATTATAAAAACAAACGCTCCTGAAACAAGGATGGCTCCATAGACGGAACTAATTCCATACTGTCCTCCTATAGCAATGATCGGCCCCACCGCAGTAAATGTACAGCCGAGAACAACTGGCAGGCCTATTCCAAAGAACCGGTTTTTTATGACTTGAAGAAGTGTGGCTGCCCCGCACATCATAATATCAACTGACACAAGATATGTGAGCTGCTCAGGCGTAAGCTTTAGCGCTGCACCTACTATCAAGGGAACGATTACGGCTCCTGCATACATCGCTAAAACATGCTGAAGACCAAGGGATGCGATTTTCATTTTTTGATTCATCATGCTTTATGCATCTCCTTTTCTGATTCAAATAAAATTTCCCCAACATTTAATTGGGCGATCCTTGCCAGTGATTCTACTTGATAGCCTCCTTCTCTAAGATGCTTGCCGCCATCTTGAAAGGATTTTTCAATTACAATTCCAATACCGGCAACGATCGCGCCAGCTTTCTCACAAACCTCGATCAAACCAAGCGCGGCTTGTCCGTTTGCCAGGAAGTCATCAATGATGAGCACCTTGTCATTTCTCTTTATATACTTTGAAGATACGGTAATATCATTGGTTTCATTTTTGGTATAAGAATGCACACTGGCTGTAATCAGATCATCCGTCAATGTAAGGGACTTTCTTTTCCTGGCAAAGATCATAGGGACGCCAAGCTCCAAAGCGGCCATAAGTCCAGGGCCAATTCCAGAAGATTCGATTGTCAGCACCTTTGTGATCTCATGTCCATGAAACCTGCTGGCAAATTCCTGTCCAATTTCCTTCATCAGCACAGGATCCATTTGATGATTTAAAAAAGAATCAACCTTCAGTATATTCTCAGAAAGTGCCTGTCCTTCATTTTCGATTTTCTTTCTTAATGCTTCCATGCAAAAAACCTCCCATGATGAATTCTGTTTCTCAAATAGCAAAAAAGCTCAAGAAGCACTTGCACCACTGCGTGAGTGGCGCAATACTTCTTGAGCTCTAAAAACAGCATGCCCCATCAGGGCTGCTTTAGCTGCAGAGATATTACCCACCCATAGTCGGATTATTTACGGTAATCCGGTAGAAACTCGCAGGCCATATCCCTGCTATTATATGAGTGAAACTATACGTATAGATTAACAATGTAGTTGATTATATCAGCAAATATTCGCTTTGAAAAGAACTTTTGATGAAAATTCTTTCCATGTGGCTTATCCGGCACGGAAATTTCTATAATTTACCCTGCCTGATAACTGTTATTATACAGAGGCCTACTATTGCCTGTCAGCTGACATTGTAGTGAACATGTATAGCTTACACCCTCTTATTCATCCATAAAAAACGCTGACTCATCACTCTTGCCCGCGGCAAGCTAATTCAAACTGCCGGTTAAGAGGATGTCACTTGCCCTCCATTCACATGGAGAGTCTGGCCTGTAACGAATCTCGAATCATCACTGGCCAGATACACATAGGTAGGCGCAAGTTCAAACGGCTGGCCTTGGCGGTCCATCGGATTTCCCGAAAGCGGGACTTGGTCTGCCGAAAAACTGGAAGGAATCAGCGGCGTCCAAATACGGCCGGGTGCAACTGCATTTACCCTGATGCCTTTTTTGACTAAATTATTGGCCAATGACCGGGTAAAACCGACAATGGCTGCTTTAGTCGCAGTGTAATCTATCAATTGTTCATGGCCATAATAGGCGACAACTGAAGCAGTATTTATGATGGAACTTCCTGCCTTCATATAAGGCAGGGCTGCCCTTGTTGTATAAAAATGAGAATAAATATTTACTTTGAATGTTTCGTCAAATTGCTCGTCAGTTATGTCAGTTAAGCTTAATTGCTGAAACTGGATTCCCGCATGGTTGCATAGGACATCAAGCCTGCCGAATGCTTCCATGGTTTTCTCCGCAATACCGATGCATTGCTTTTTTTCTCTTAAGTCCCCTGGCAGCAGCAAGCACCTCTGACCCAGCTCTTCGATCCTGTTTTTCGTCCGGTCCGCATCTTTCTGTTCATCCAAATATGAAATGGCTACATCACAGCCCTCCTTTGCAAAGGCAATGGCTGCAGCGGCTCCAATTCCACTGTCGCCGCCCGTAATCAGGGCAGCCCTTCCCTTCAGTTTACCGGCTGAAACGTAATTAGGATTTTCAATAATCGGCCTAGGCACCATAAGACCCTCAGTTCCAGGCTGCCTCATCTGCCTCTGCTCCGGTACTGTAAGCGCAACATCTTCATATCTGGTTATTTTCCCGTAATTAGGATACAGGGGGTAACCCTGATTTTCCTTATTATTTTCTCTAGACATCCTATCCCTCCAGGTTAACGCCCAATTTGGGATACGATATGCAGAATGAGAGTTTTGCGTGTCTGACGGCCTTTACTATATTTAATTTTTATCAAGAGCTAACGCGGATTTCCAGCGGTTTCTTATCTTTTGCGATTCACAGGATTTTGTGGGCAGTTCGATAAACGTTACCAAACAGGCTCCTATCTTCAGGAGCAGAATAATATGAATGGGGAAAATTACTTTCCGGGGAGGAAACAGTATGCAGCACTATTTCAGCCGAGAGGTGAAATTATTATTGATTAATCAATGATCAGAAAAAGAAATAATCTTATATAATGATAATGCCCATTCATGGACAATACCCAAAATCGGCAAGAGGCCGCCTTTCTTCACCAATCCAAAATATGAGCAATATTACCCTGTCATCTAGCGTTTTAGGATGCAAAAAAAGTGCAGAACTCAATTCTGCACTTTTTCACTCTCTTAATTCAGCTTGTAAACTTGTCCGTACTTTTCCTCTAAATAATCAATCAGATATTGGACATTCAGTCCTTCTCCTGTCACAGAATGCAAAATTTCCAGAGGTTTTTTTGTTTTTCCAAATTGATGTACTTTTTCATTCAGCCATTCTTTTATTGGGGCAATGCTGCCTTGTTCCAATAGCTCATCAAAATCTGGAATGTCCTTCATCATTGCATGTTTAAATTGTGCTGCATACATATACCCCAGTGCATACGACGGAAAATATCCAAAGCTTCCGTCAGACCAATGAACATCCTGAAGGACACCCATGGCATCATTTTCTGGTGTAATTCCAAGGTATTCTTTATATTTTTCATTCCAGACACCAGGCAGGTCCTTTACTTCCAGGTCGCCATTGAATAAGGCTTTTTCAATTTCATATCGGATCATGATGTGCAGAGGATATGTCAGTTCATCTGCTTCAATACGGATGAAAGAAGGCTTTGACTCATTTATCCCGCGATAGAAAACATCAAGATCTATTGCATCGAATTGTTCCCCTGCATACTGTTTAAGCAAGGGGTACTGTTTTTTCCAGAAGTGCAGGTTCCGTCCAATAAAGTTTTCAAAGAAAAGGGACTGTGATTCATGAATGCCCATGGATGTCCCCGAATCAAGCAGTGTCCCGGTTAATTCCTCAGAAATATTCTGTTCGTAAATCGCATGCCCGCACTCATGGATCGTTCCAAATATGGCACCCCTGAAGTCATTTTCATCATAGCGTGTTGTAACACGGACATCACCTGTATTTAAGCCGGTTGCAAAAGGATGTACGGTTTCATCAAGACGGCCGGCTTCAAAGTCATACCCAAGCTGTTTTAGGATATCAAGGCTGAATTTTTCCTGTTTTTCTTTAGGAAAATGCTTATACAGGAATTCGGTTTCCGGCTGATTTTCGCTTTCTGAGATTTTCCTGACCAGCGGAACAATCCGGTCCCGAAGCTCTCCAAATACTTTATCGAGTACTTCTACAGTCATTCCTGGTTCATATATATCTAATAAAGTATTATAAGGATTTCCTTCGTATCCCCAGTATTGAACAAATCTGCGTGTATATTGAACAATTTTTTCAAGATACGGCTGGAACATCGCAAAGTCCGAGGTTTCCCTTGCTTCTTCCCAAACACTGGCTGATTTTGATTGAAGGATAACAAATTCCCTATATTCATCTGATGGAATTTTTTTGTTTTTTTCATAATCCTTTTTGCATTCTTCAACCATTTTATTGACAATATCCGATAGCTGCCCCTTCGCCTCTTCAGAAGAAAGGTTTGCGATAAAATGAGCCATCTCCTTGCTTGTCGTCATGCCGAATACTTCAGAAGATAGCATGCCGATAACCTCAGAACGCTGTTCCACCCCTTTTTTAGGTGCTCCTGTACGAAGGTCCCAATAAATAAGGGCAAGTGCTTCATTATAAGCAGAAATTTTCTTTATGTATGCCAAAAACTCTTTTTTCGTATGTTCTATTGCCAGTGACATTGTTATTCCCCCTTTTGCTTTCAACCTGTATTTTAACATATAATAGAACAATAATTGCCATTTATGTTTTTGTTCAGAAAAATCAGATAAGAGAGGGGCCTTTCGATGATTGAGTTTATTGGTTTGTGCACCCGGTGCGGAGAAAAGATATTTTGCAGAAACGGTTTTTTGGATGGCATATTGTTTAATAAGAATCTGATTTGCTTCTCCTGTGCCGAATTGGAGGAAGAGAACGAAGACGAAACAAGCTTATCCTGAATGGGTTGAGCAACTTTAATCAATCAAGGGGGAAAAAATGAAAATCGTACGCTTAGAGGAAAATCAATTTATGGAGGCCATACAGCTTTCAGAATATGCCTTTCAATATACGGTAAATAAAGATCAGATTGCCGGGCAAATTGAAACAATGAAAAAACATCATTTGGTATATGGAATAAACGAAAATGACCGGCTTGCGGCAAAATTTCATTTTTTGCCTCTTGAAGTATTTTTAGGGGACAGAACATTGAAAATGGGCGGCCTGGCAGGTGTGGCCACATACCCTGAATATAGAAGGCAGGGATATGTCAATGAGCTTCTCCGCTTTATTTTAGAGAAAATGCAAAGCGAGGGATATGCCCTCTCCATGCTGCATCCCTTTTCTGTTCCTTTTTACAGAAAATATGGCTGGGAGCTTTTCTCAAACCGGCTCAAAATCACTTTATCCAAAGGTGACCTTGTGCGGAAGAAGCAATCGGCAGGAGAAATTAAACGGTTTACAAAAGATAGCCACCCTCAGGAAATAGAGCACATTTACAATCAATACGCAAAGCAGCACCCTGGCATGCTGGTCCGCACTACATCCTGGTGGCTTCGTTCTGTATATGATACGCAGCATGCCGCTGTTTTTTATGATAATCACAATGAACCTCTTGGGTATCTTTTGTACCGCATTGGTGAACATAAAATGAATGTGTCTGAATTTGTCGCCTTAACCCCAGAAGCACGGGTTGGGTTATGGAATTTTATTTGCCAGCATGACTCAATGGTTGATGAGGTCTCCATTACAGCTCATGAAAGGGAACCTCTTTTTCATATCCTTCCTGAACCGAGGGTTCCTGCAAAACTGACTCCTTATTTCATGGCAAGGATTATTCATGCAGAATCATTTTTAAAGCAATATCCTTTTCAGTGGAGCAGCGGACAAAAAGAAATCGCTCTTCATATAAAGGATCCCATTCTTGAGGGCAATCAAAAATCTTTTGTTATAAAAAAAGACCATATAGAAACCCAAAGTGGAGATATGGAGGGAATATCCCTCTCCATCAATGAGCTTACAGCCATTTTGCTGGGCTATAAAACTCCTGTTGAGCTTTTTGATGCTGGCCTTGTTTCGGGATCTCAGCAGGCCGTACAAGATTTTCAGGATATACTTCCAGACTATTCGCCATTTTTCTATGACTTCTTTTAAAAGCTTTACGGTAAGATCATGACTCACTCATCCCCTCCCAATCAAACCGAGGGTGTGGCTGTATTCTCGTCCTGGTTAATGAGTTCGAATCTACGACTTCCAAATCTGGAGTCATACCTTAACGGGAACTTTTGACAAAACCAAAGTCCGAAAAAATGAATCGTTTTTAATAATTGGTAACATGTGAAATTGATTAATAAATTATCTCCATATAAAACAAAAGCTATGTTAAATGACTCTGAAATTAAATCCAACTGTATGCTTTCTTTATGAAACCTCTTTGAATACGGGTTAGCTTGCAGAATAAGAAGCAAGCGATTTAACATATGAATAAACTTTGAATGTCATATTTAACCAAGTGATTTTTTTAAGCTGATAATTTTATTGGAAAAAGAAACGGGGGTGATATATTGATAAAAAAAGCATTAGATGAAATACAGATAATGGTATCGGGTAATGGTTTAGGAGCAAGTTTCAATAATACATTCATTAATGGTGTATCTATTGACTCTAGGACCTGTACTAAAGGTAATTTATATGTTCCAATAGTACGGATAAAGGATGGTCATACTTTTATTGATGATGCGATAGAAAAAGGAGCTTCTGCTTGTTTATGGGAAAAGAGTCGCCCAAACCCACCAAAAAAAATTCCAGTTATTTTTGTAGAAGATACCAAGAATGCTTTGCAGAACTTAGCCAGGAGTTATAGAGAACAACTTACGGCAAAAGTAATTGGTGTTACAGGTAGCAACGGAAAAACAACTACAAAAGATATGATACACTCTATCCTCTCTACAAAATTTAAAGTTTATAAAACCAAAGGAAACTTAAATAGTGAATACGGGTTACCTTTATCGTTATTATCAGTTTCGGAAAATGATGAAATAGTAGTTTTAGAATTGGGGATGAGCAACAGAGGTGAAATAGAGACATTATCAAAGATTGCTCAGCCTGATATTGGGGTTATCACTATGATAGGTACTTCCCATATTGCTACGTTAGGTTCTAGAAAAGCAATAGCCAATGCCAAACTAGAAATAATAGCTGGTATTAGACAGAATGGGCTTCTCTCTATCTATGGAGATGAAGAACTCTTGATAGATACTCTAAAAGATATCGAAAACAAAGAAATAAGGATTACTACTTTTGGAATAACAAATAAAAATGATATTTATCAAACAAATGTTAAATCCAATGCTCGAAATATTGAATTTACAATCAATACTGATGATAACCACGTTTACTCAATAAATTTGATAGGAAAGCACAATATTAATAATGCTTTAGCCGCGATTTCAGTTGCCAAGGAATTAGGGATGAGTGACAAACAAATTAAAATTGGACTAAAGAAACTTTCGTTAACTGGTATGAGAATGGAAGAAATCAAATCAGATGAAGGATTTACAATTATAAATGATGCTTGGAATGCTAGTCCTACTTCCGTACAAGCAGCAATTGAAACCTTTAATGAGCTTACAGGATATAACCGAAAAATATTGGTCTTGGGCGATATGTTGGAGCTTGGGCAAAATGAAGTTGAATATCATAAAGAAATTGGATATCAAGTTGCACAGAGTAAAATTGATTTTTTGTTTACTTTAGGTAAATTGGCGAAATATATAGCAGAGGAAACTCAAAGAAATCATGGTTCAAAAAAGGTTAAAACATTTTTAGATAAACAATCTTTAATTACTCAGGTTAGGGATGTCTTAGAACCAAATGATGTTATTTTAGTAAAAGGGTCAAGAGGGATGGCATTAGAAGATATAGTCAATGCCTTGATAAAGAATAATAATTGATAATTTTATGGTAATAAAGGACACTACGCAATTTTGAATGTCTTTTGGCTTTGTTAAATCATTGATGTTGAAAATCAACAGAATTACGGGAAGCCCTAATAATTGAGGCTTCCCAACCTTGTTTCTTGTATATATTTGATTTATTTTAAACCAACAATCTTCCCATAGGAAATGATTATTAATCCACAAAATAATGCAACCCCTATAAAGGTAAATACAAAAAACAGTGGTGAACCTAACACCCCGAAAGCCACTTCACTTTGTAGTGTTTCTATATTTCCCCATTTTTTCTCCATAACAGGCTTATAATTCATTGTTTTTATATAACCAACTGCCATAGTTCCAAATATATAGACTAAATGAATTACAAAGGAAATAACTAATGATTGAATAATGCTCTTCAATTCAGGACACGCCCTACATATCATTGATTTCCATAATAAACCACGAAGGATATTTCTGTAAATGACACTTTAAAAGAGAACTATATACTAATCTTTGACAACCAGTAAAGTGTTCACTTCAATTTAGCAAAATGTATTTAAAGTTTATGACGGTTCAAAACGGACTTTATCTTGGAAAGTAGATTAGAGAAAAATTGAAGGTGCCAGCAAACTAAAAAAACACCGGGAAATCCCGGTGTTAAAGCGAAATCGGCAAAACAGCTTTGACTTGGTTAAGTACACTTTCCGGCAGAGTGTTTTCAGTTAAAATATGGACGGTTCCTGAATCATCCGAAGTCCTGATTAATCTTCCTATACCCTGTCTTAGTCGCAGCAGCATGTAAGGCATGTCCACTTCTCCAAAAGGATTTCCGGCAGCTTTTCGTTTTGCCTGGAAAACAGGATCATGCGGAGGGAAAGGAAGTGAATATATCACAACATTCTTCAGTGAATCCCCCGGGATATCAAGACCTTCCCAAAGATGGTAAGAAAATAGTACAGATGCTTCGTTTTCCTGGAACCTTTTCACAAGCTCGCTGATTTCCGAGTCACCCTCGAAATAAAAAGGATAGGCGCCTTCTTCACTATGCTCTTTAAACCATTGAAGATCTTCCTTTGATTTGAATAAAACAAGCGTCCTCCCTCCTGCTGCCTCAATGCTGTCAAGGGTATATTCCATTTTGGCCATATTGTCCCCGGCATCCGGGGAAGAAATGGAAATTTTCATGACGTCATCGTAATCAAAAGGAGATTCAACAGAAAAACTTGAATATTGTTTTATGCCAAGACTGTCGGCAATATAATCAAATGATTTATTATCCGAAAGTGTTGCTGATGAAAAGATATACGGCATGCTTTTTGAGAAAACTTCTTCTGCCAGGATTTCCTGTACAAGCCTAGGCATAATAACAAGCGTTTTTGTACTGTCATGATCTTCAAACCATGTTACAGCCTGTCTATTATTCAAGAAAAGAGAAAGTGAATAGCCAAGCTGCTCCAGGTATTCTTCTGTCACTTTTAAATCATATTCATTAATCGTATATAATTCAGCTTCAAAGACCAGGCTTTCTTCCAGTTCTTCTACCTTTTTATGCAGCCTTCCTGCAAATTCTGTGATCGCTTGTGATTCAGGAAGCTCATAACGATTGGAGCCAGGTACATGAATGGCTGCCGACTCAAGCAGGATAAAGAATTCTTCATTAAGGTCAATCAGGTCTTCTATTACATACAACGTCTCTTCACGTACTTCATTAGCTATCAGCGATTGAAGAACTGTAGATAGTGTAGATTCCCCTATTTTATAGGTCAAGGCTTTTTGTGCTGAGAATTCCAGCAAATGACCTTCATCAAAAACCACACAGCTGTGTTCCGGAAGAAGCGGCAGCTGTCCTTCACGCTTGCGTTTTTCCTTAGTCCAGACATGCTCCATAAAGAAGTCATGTGAACAAATAATCAAATCAGCGGATTTGCGGTAATGATCTCTCGACAATGTCTGTCCGCACCGATGGCGTTTATCGCACGTAAAGCAATTCTGAAGCTGGTCCCAGCCGACTTTTTCCCAATCTTCATCACTCATGTAAGGATACTGCTTACGGTCGCCATAAGGAGTATAAGAAGCCATTGAAGAACCATTTAGAACGAATTTGGGCAGCTCATCATATAATTGGTCAATTGCTTCGGAGTCTTCATGTGTAACAGCGTGATCAAGCTTTTTAAGACATAGATATTGATCATGGTATTTGGCAAGCCGCACATCCACTTCAAGATTCAATGCTTCCTTCAGCTTTTGGATGTCTCCTTCTTCTTTGACCAATTGCTCAATCAGCGTTTCATCTGCACAGGAAATAATGGCAGGCTTATTGGTGTAGCGCGCATAACAAATGGCATAAAGCAAATAGGCAAGCGTTTTTCCTGTGCCAACTCCTGCTTCTGAGAATATGACACCTTTTTCTTTAAAAGCTTTTTCAAGCTGAAATGCCATAAAAACCTGTTCATCACGTAGTTCAAACCCTTTTTCAGGGAGAATATCGTAAAATACGTCTCCGATCCACTCTGAAAGCTTGTCATAAAATGAATCTTCTTTTGTTACCTGAAAAGGCAGTGTTTGCAGCATTGCGTTCTCCCCTTCTATTTCAATCGGAACATTGTCCAATAATGTACGGATAAATATAAACAAAAGTAAATTATCCTTTATTTTTGTGTCACCGTCAACTATTTAGAAACATCCCCTGCTGGACTGCGGGCACCATCATTGATTTTTGGCACAACATTTCTGCCCAAAAGAAAAAAGCCTACCAGCATGCAGAAGCAATATGCCTGCGCAGCCAATAGCCCATATTTTGAGGCTCTGTCCATTTGATTTCCGCAGCAGGACCGAGCTTAAACAAAAATTTTAAGCTAATCTTCTATTTTTCCATCATTTTGAAGATGAAAAGTTAAAGCCAGAAACATATTTTTTTCAGCTTCCATTAGCTTTGTCAAACCCAAAGAGTTTTTTTGATCTACCTTGATGTTTTCATACGAAGATGACAAAGCCTTAGAAATCATTTCAAAACTATTGATATTATCCATATTATACATGGTCCGCCCACTCTCCCTTAAAAACCAGTCATACATATATGATATGCACGAATGCGCCATTTTATACGGCAGTAATCTGAGGGAAGCGGATGAAGGCACAAATGGAACGCAGCCTGGTTTTACTGGCAGCCAAAAAAACAGACCCTGGAAAGGGCCTGTTTTGGAATACTATTAATTAAGCTTTACGTACGTTAGATGCTTGAGGTCCGCGTTGGCCTTGCTCAACATCAAATGTAACGTCTTGACCTTCGTCAAGAGATTTGAAGCCTTCACCTTGGATAGCTGAGAAATGTACGAATACATCGTCTCCGCCTTCGCGTTCGATGAAACCAAAACCTTTTTCTGCGTTAAACCATTTTACTTTACCTTGTTCCATTGTTGTTGCCTCCTAGTGTGTTAGCCACACATTGTATTACTATCCTTGCTCTAAATGATATTAAGGTAAGAAAGTTATAATAACTTGTTTTCCTAATACCGAACAAAAATAATTCTTTTTAAGAATAACAGAAAAGGAAAAGATAAGCAAGTTCGCGGCCCTTCACCTATGCGGAAAATCACATACAAAAAAGCAACGCGAACATGATTTTCAGGTGATAGTAACTTACAGCTTTTTTTAAAGAAGGACCATTGTCCTCCCGATAAGAGAGAATGTCTTTTTTTGATCCTTCATAAAGGAATATCCTGGTTCTTTTCTCCTGTTTTCCCTTCAATTTGCAAAAATTATACTAGAGAAGAGCGCTTTCCCCAAGACTGATAATAATCTGTCCGGAAAGCTTGCATTTTTTTGCCTCTACACTCCCGGTACTCCCTCCCCCATATACTGAATATATCCGATATCTGTTTAAATTCTGGGAGAATTATGTCCCATCCATTTTTCTGCACATCCCGGACCGCCCAGTGCAGACAGTAATTTAAACATCCTTAAGTTACTTGAATAAATATCTTAAGTGTATTCTGATAGATTCCTGAATTTCTTTTTTTATCACATAGTGCTCTATAGCAATTTAAGCAACAAAAAACCACACCCCTATTAAAGAGTGTGGTCAACAAAATATTGCCAATAGCCGGCTACTTTTTGTATCCTTAAGCCTTATCAAACGCGGATTTTCTAGAAGGGCGCTTTCCCCAATACTGATAATAGTCTGTCCGGATGAATCCATTGAAAAGCTTGCGTTTTTTTGTTGCCTGCTTACCATAAAACTTTTCGAAATCAGGATGCGAAGTAATCATATAAATGGACCAAGTATCAAGCTTAGAAAGAGCCTGTCCCATTTCTTTGTACATTTGTTCAACAGCCCTCTGTTCCCCGATCCTTTCACCATATGGAGGATTTCCGACAATTACGCCAAATTCCTTTTTCGTTGTAAGGTCTCTTACCTGCATTTGTTTGAAAGAAATCAAATCGGAAAATCCTGCTTCAAAGCTGTTCGCCTTGGCTATTTCTACCATTTTATGGTCAATATCATATCCGGAAATATCAAGGTGCTGATCATACTTTGCAAGATCTTCCGCCTCCTGCCTTACTTCTTCCCATACCTCAGCCCCAAAAATCGGCCACTCTTCAGAGACAAACTCCCTGTTGAAGCCTGGTGCGATATTTTGCCCGATCATGGCCGCTTCTATAGGGATCGTTCCTGAACCGCAGAATGGATCTATGAAAGGCTTATCAGGGTTCCAGTTGGTCAGCATGATTAATGCAGCAGCAAGGGTTTCTTTAAGAGGGGCCTCCCCCTGTCCTGACCTGTAGCCTCGTTTATGCAATCCAGCTCCGCTTGTGTCGAGTGTGATGACCGCAATATCTTTATGTATGCTAACTTCAATTTTATATAATGGGCCATTTTCTTCAAACCATGAAACATGATTATATTGCTTCTTCATTCTTTCGACAATGGCCTTTTTCACGATTGCCTGGCAGTCCGGAACACTGTACAGCGCCGATTTGACCGATTTTCCGCTGACCGGGAATTCGGCATCAGCAGTCAGAAAGTCTTCCCATCTTAATGCCTTTGTTTTCTCAAATAATTCATCAAAAGATGTGGCTTTAAACTCTCCAACCTTAATTTTGACGCGGTCTGCACTTCGCAGCCACATGTTTGAGCGTGCGATCGTCTTAGCATCACCCTTGTACATGATTTTCCCGTTTTCCACCTGGCAATCATAGCCAAGATCCCGGACTTCTTTTGCCACAACTGATTCCAGGCCCATTGCTGAAGTCGCGATAATATCGTATTGTTTCATTTCAGCACCTTCTTTCTTCAATAAATATTCCTATCCATTTTCCAGTCTATATTGTCATATATCATAGTATATCCTTTTTTGAGTCTTAACCATGCTGTTTCAAGCGAGCTACTATGTATCGCACTTCTTTTATATTTCCCATATGCAGCAGACAGCAAAACAAAAACCCTCCTTGCACCAAGGAGAGTTATTATTCATTGTTTTGATATGAAAACGTTCTGTAAGCCATGTTTTGTTCCTCAGTACTGCAAGCGACCTTCGTCTCGTACTTCGGCGGTAATCATCTATCTACAGAAACATGCGCTTCTGTCCTTCTCCTCGTTCATTTCCAAGAAAGAAAGCGCCCCTACCATAATTTGGGTTTCTCGCTCGTGGGGTTTACCTCGTTCCACCCTTTCCATTTCTGGAAAGGCTACGTCACTGTGGCACTTTTATAGGTATTCATGCCATATTCCAAGGAACTTAGGCATTTTCCCGGCCGTCAGCAGTTGCCTGCTGCCCTGGCTTATTTTTTCACCAGGCACGAACACTACAGGCATCTCAGCCTGTGCGAGCATGGACTTTCCTCTACAGCATTGAATGCTGCAGCAATTACCCGAACGTTTCACATAACAGAAATCATTATAGCAATTAAAAATGCGAACATCAATGGTAAATAAAAAATAAATCCTCAAAAAAAAGAATTATTCGTAAAGCTTGCTTCCAAATACATGTTTTTCCAGGTTGGATAACCGTTTAAGGATATCGAAATTGGTTGTCCCCGGAGCAGCACTTGGAGATGTCTGTGGCGGAGGCTGCCTCCTTGAAACATCATCCGCCTGTTTTTTCAGTTTGGCATTTTCCTGTTTTAAATCTTCAATTTCCTGATAGAACATTTCATAGTCTTTTATGATCATGTCCAGGAATTGATCCACATCTTCAGGCTTATAACCCCTCATTGCTGTTTTAAAATCTTTCTCCAATATATCCTTTGCAGTCAGCTTTATCTTATCAGACAGCATTAGAATCACCTCAATACTTTCGCCATACATCGACTTTTTATTATTTTTTCAAATCTCTTATGATTTGTCAACGATACTTCTCTAATTCTTCCCAAATGTTCGCAGAAAATCACTCATTCCAGTTTAATTCCTCTGCCGCCTGCTGCAGATCGTCAAACGTGAGCTGGATAATTTCATAGCCGCTGGCATCCTGATGCTTCCTTGCTTCCTGAAAGGCGTACTTAGGGGAACCGTCTCTTTCTTCATCATAAATAATCAGCATGCCTTCGCTTTTTCTTACCATAAACAGATTTTTCGCCTTGAGCTGCTGCGGACCTTCATATTCTGTCCTGTATATGCTGTCAACAAAATCAGCTTTCGATAAAATTTGTCCGTAATATTCCTGGTTCTTTTCATTCCACTTATCTTCTTGCTTTAAAAAAGGTGTAATAACACCCAGTTTTAGATTTTCATACTCCATCTTCAGTTCAAAGACAACTTCTGCTGCCCACAGCTCCGTTCCGAGTGTTCCGGAAATAATCACCCATTCCAGGCCTTCATCTGCGAGGGGAAGCAATCGATTCATAATTGCTTTCTTTATATATTTTACACCTTCATGATCATTTTTAAAAATTCCATATTCAAACGGCTTATAGCCTGTTATGTATAATACCTTCACGGGAATTCCCCCTATCAAAAGAAACAAGGGCATTTAAGCCCTTGCAGCATTAGCAGCCAAATGGACGCGGCGGCGGGCACGGATTGCCGCAGATCATTTGCTGGTTATAGCATTCGTTTACTACTGAAGCCGTATGCGGGAAATAGTGCTGATGCTGGAAAACATGCTTGTTAACCGTTGTAGTGTGGCTTGGATGAATGTGCGGCACAATTGTTTTATAAACATTTGTGTTTACAAAGTTCTGTGTCGGTGAGACTATTGGCGGCTGTACATTAGTTGGTCCAATATTCGCCGGGCTCACCGCTTGAGGTCCCATTGGGCCTGGGCCTGGGCCATATGCTGCCGGGCTTACTGCCTGCGGTCCCATACCTCCAGGCATCGGGCCGGGCATCATTGGGCCTGGGCCATATTCGGCCGGGCTTACTGCTTGAGGTCCCATTGGGCCTGGACCGTACGGTGCACCCTTGAACGGTTTATTAGCGCCGCTATTTCGATTGAAAAAACTCATATATTTTTTCCCCTTTCATCTTAATTCGTTTACAATAACAGACTATGAGAAAAGGGGTACATCTGAACTGGTCAAAAACCTAATAATTTATAAAAAGGAATAAAAGCTGTCTTTCATCGATGAAAAGACGATTGCTGTCAGGCAGATTACAACAAAAAATAAAACCAAAATAGCTTTGTACATGTTTTTCCGTCCTTATATTTTAGTATTTTATATACCATACAATTTTCCATTTTACACATATTATTAAGCGCCTTCAATAAAAATATCAGGCGAAATTTCAGGAAAATTTTTCATAGGCGGGGAACATAAAAAAAGAGCGGATCAGCTTTGGGGCAGCATCCGCTTTTGAAATAAAAAAGATGGAGATTATGACATGCAATTCAGGAAGATAGCTGACGTTTTTTATTCAGCCTGTCCAGCCTTTTTTCAATTTTGGCACGGTGGACAGCTTCCATTTTGATATCAGCTGCTTCCTTCAAAGCTTTCAGCGCCAATTCAGCAAAGCCTATTGCTTCGGCAGGATTTTTGAACTGATGTTCCAGAAGCTTCGAGCATTCAATGGCAGCTTCTATTTTTTGCCGCGTTTTTCCCTTTATGGCAACCTCAGACCACTTTTCAAAAGCCGAGTCATAGCTTTTCTTTCTTTTTTCCTGATAGGCAATCGCATGCTGGGCTGTAATCCGTTCCTCATTGCTTCCTTTTTCAATCACCTGCTGATACGTTTGGAGAGCGTCTTTCTTTTCACCAAGATGATCGAGCCAGCGGGCAATTTCAAGAGATTCCTCGCCATACCCGTCCAATTGCAGGATCTGGCGGGACAAATGAATATAAAGCGTAATAAGAGAAAGCACGTCCAGTTCATTATGCTTCATAATCCCGAATAAGATATCAGGGTCTTTTCTTTCAACAAAATCAAAATAAATCATGGGAGCCAGGTATCCTGGTATGTCGTTTTCCCGCTCAAATCCAAGGATTTCTGTTTCTACTGCAGATAGCTTGACTCTTTCCAGTTTATTTTTCCAAAGCCTTCTGGAAGCATGGTACAAATCGAAATGTCCAAATTCGGGAAGCTTTGGAACGTGCTCCCTGATCAGCGTGTGCCTGGTTTTCAACTGCGGCCAGTCAAAAGCTTTGCCATTATACGTAACAAGGGTTTCATAATTGATGTTTTCAAGGAAGCTGTTATACAGAGGTATTTCGCTTCCGGGCTCAGGCAGTATATGCTGGCGCACAATCACTTCGTTGTCCCTGATATAGGCATATCCCAGAAGGAAAATGGTATTGCCGGCACCTCCCCCAAGGCCTGTTGTTTCTGTATCAAAGAAAAACAAATCCTCCATACTTAAACCCTTTGTTGAAAGCGGATGTTCCAAAACACTGGAATTCCATTCTTTTATTACGCTTTCCAGTTCGATGAAGGTCCAGTTGCCATGTTTATGGGTTAGCGGATACCTGACTTCACGGATAAAGCAGTAATTTCCGTCCAATGTGTAAAGCTCTGTGCTGTTATTCTTCCATTTTTCCATAAATGGAATATCTGTATTTTCCGGGAGCAATTGCGTCTGAATCCTTTTTTCGCTATGCACTTCCTGATTTTGATTTTGCTCCAGGTTCAAGTGGCTCTTCATCATATTCAATTTATTTTTAAGGTTCATGCTTATCACCTCTTAAGCGGGAAGGCTGTACTCTCACTAGAAAGCATCCAGAAGCTGAATGCTCTTTTTCTTTGCAGCGATCCCTTCAATTTCCGTTCCGATGCATGACGGACACCCGTCATTACATGGGCAATTTACAATTAAATTCTTAGCAGCAGCTTTTATTTCGTCAAAACGCTTGTAAACGTCTTCTGCAAGTCCAATGCCTCCAGGATAGTGATCATACAAAAAAATGGTCGGCAATTGGCTGTGGGAAGCTTTAATCTGCGAGACAACATGAATATCATTCCGGTCGCACATGACATGGATGGGTACAACGTGCCTGAGAACATTTGAAATTCCCAGCAGGAGCTGTTCCATTGTTTTTTCGCCTAATCCAGGATCAATTTCCTCAAGCTCAAGCCATGCTGCGCTCGTATGCAGTTCCTCTTCCGGCAGGGAAATTGGGCCAGATCCAATATTCTCGAAGGTGGTAAGCTTGATTTTTTTAAAAATAGTCGGCATGGCATTTACCGTTACATCACCATAATGGACTGCCGTTTTTTCCCTTTGAACCGTTTTGTCAATTTCCAGGACCTTTAGCTGAACCGCAAGATTAGCATCTGTATAGTATTCTACGTCCACTTCTGTTACATAGGCTTTTTTATAATCCCAGTCCAGCTTTTCTACCTGGTATTGGATGCCCTCGTGCAGATATATGGCTTCATCGTGCAATAATGTCATGGCACTGAAGCGGTCCATTTCACCAATGATTTTTACATCATTCGTTACCGACCGGTCTATGATAACAACATTTTCCTGTGATGCTGAACGCAGACTGATATTTGATGCAGGGAAAGACTGGTTAGCCCAGTAAAAGGCTTCGCCATTATGGTGAAGAACTCTCTCTTCAACAAGGTATTCCAGAATGTCCGCTACATCCAATGGCCCAAATTCCTCGCCTTCTTTAAAAGGAAGTTCATATGCGGCGCATTTTAGATGATCTACTAAAATAATCAGGTTTTCCGGATTGATTCTTGCTGATTCTGGCGACCGGTCAAAAAAGTATTCCGGATTTTGCACAATATACTGGTCAATCGGCGATGAGCCCGCGACCATCAAAATAAGAGCTTCACCGTGGCGCCTTCCTGCACGGCCAGCCTGCTGCCATGTGCTGGCGACGCTCCCGGGATACCCTGTCATAACACAAACCTGGAGCTGACCGATGTCGACTCCTAATTCCAGTGCATTTGTGCTGACGACGCCAAGGATTTCTCCATCCCTTAAACCACGTTCAATTTCTCGCCGCTGCTTCGGAAGATAGCCTCCGCGGTATCCTCTAATGGATTTTGAGCCGAGCTGGTCCTTAACCAGCTCCTGTATATGGCTTAAAATAATTTCGACGCGCACCCTGCTTCTGGCGAAAACAATCGTCTGTATTTTATTTTTCAAAAAGGTTTTTGCCAGATTGTTAACTTCTGCCGTAGCACTTCTCCGAATATTTAAAGGCTTATTGACCACAGGCGGATTATAAAACACGAAATGCTTTCTTCCTCTTGGAGCACCATTATCATCTATCAGCCTCATAGGATTTCCTGTCAGCTGTTCGGCCAGTTCCTTCGGGTTTGCTATTGTAGCGGATGTGCAAATGAAAATGGGGCTGCTGCCATAAAAGCTGCATATTCTTTTCAGCCTGCGTATCACATTTGCCACATGGCTGCCAAAAACTCCACGGTACGTATGGAGCTCGTCTATCACAATGTACTTCAGGTTTTCAAAAAGACTTACCCATTTTGTGTGATGCGGGAGGATAGCAGAATGAAGCATATCAGGATTAGTAATGACAATATGTCCTGCCTTCCTGACAGCCTGCCTGATAGCAGGTGAAGTGTCGCCGTCATAGGTATAGCTTTTTATGTCTATTCCCATTTCATCAATAATCTCATTCAGCTCGCTTTTCTGATCCTGTGCCAGTGCTTTAGTCGGGAATATATATAGGGCCCTATTTGCATCATTGTCCGCAATGGACTGCAGGACAGGAAGATTATAGCAAAGCGTTTTTCCTGATGCCGTTGGAGTTACAGCTACAATATTTTCGCCCTTTTGCAATGTTTCATATGCAGTATGCTGGTGGCTGTATAATTCGCTGATTCCCCTCTTTTGCAGGGCCTTCTTGATTCTGCTGTCTATCCTTTCTGGCATCGGCCGGCTTTTCGCTTCCTGCGGCTCGATTTCATGCCAATTTATAATATTTTCATTATGTCTTAGTTCTTCAATTAACTCTGAAAGTGATTTCTTTTTTATCATATTGGAGCCACCTCTATAAATAGTGTACCGAATATTTGTTTGGCTGCCTAGCTGTTTGTTTTAACTTAACCCTGTTTTCGTAAACTTTGCTGCTATGCTGATTTCCGCTGCAGCATGCTCGCTTTCTGAGGGAGGGCAGTGAGCATCCCCAGCTGCACCTGCAAAGTCTCATCTTCCTGCTAATCTAAGCAAGAGATTGCACCTTACGCTCCAGTTACCCTGTGTTTAACAATGTCTTCGCCTCATAGAATTCATTAAAACCCAACAAGCTTTAAGCAAAGAGCCTAACTCAATGAAATGGAAGCGCCTTTTTTGCGGCTGCTGGACCGGCAGCACCGCTGCAGCTGGCAGCCGCACAAAATCGCCATGATAAATGTAGAAAATTAAAGAACTGATTCACTTTTTCGGCACCAGTGCATAGGCTATTGTAGAGAAATTTTTAGAAAGGGGCGTTTGTTTTGTCATCTTCTGAAAAAAAAGAACCTAAGGAGCCTCTGCACAGGGAAATGGTTACAGGCTTTGTGAATTCAATGGATCGGCTTTTTACAGAAAGGCCAATTAAAGGACTTTTACAGTCCATGGATGAATTTTTCGCCTCGGATCGTTCTTTTCCAGTAGAAGTAGCGGAAACAGATACCGAATATAAAATTTCTGCCACACTTCCCGGGGTTAGGAGACAGGATATTGATATAGAAATACTTTCACAGGCAGTCGTGATTTCCGTAAAAAACCAGCAAAGCCTGACAGAGCATAATGAAACACAGGGATTATTCCGTAAAAGACAAAGCTTTAACAGAATGTCTAAAACCGTAAATTTACCTCTTCCCCTCGATGAAACCAAAATAAGTGCAAACCATAGAGATGGAATTCTCATCATAAATGTTCCAAAAATAAAGGGAAATCGCATCAGCATTAACGATTAAGTGTAAAATCTGGAGTATCTTTGAGAGATTGATAAAGAAAAAGGGAAAGCAGGATTTCACTCTGCTTTCCCTTTCACTTTATTAATTATCGGCCTGTATTTCCCGCTGATGACGGCCCATCAATCCCAGGATGCTGCTGGCTGGTTATTTAAACTTTAAAAATGCTGCCGACTCCTTTAACCATGGATGATACCTGGTTCATAGTGCTCATCATCTGACCGGCAGTATTCATCATTTTATTAATATCAATGGAGCCATCCTGTGTTTTAAACTGATTCAGCACCGAACCTATCCCAGAGGATTGCGGTTTTTGCATAAGCGGCTGTTTTGGATAAGGATTGGGATTGAAAGCCTGCTGAAGGCTTGATGGAGCTTTTTTTGCTCCCTGCTGCAGGGGATTTGTAAATGGGCTGAAGGACTGTCCTGCATGATGCATCGGGAAATTGTTCTGCTGATATGGGGCTGCATGGCCATTTACAGGCATCGCCGGCTGGGCCTGCTGCATAAAGGGGTGATAGCTTCCGTATTGCTCTCCTATGCCATACGGCCCCGGCATATGCTGATAAGGGCTATAATATTGATGATGACCTGGCTGGTAATAAGGCATACCTTGCTGCTGCGGTTCATTCCAGTGGCCGGGATGGGGCATATATGCACTGCTGTTTCTTTGATCCATCATATTCATGGATCCATCCTCCTTCTTATGGCATTAGCTGATATACTATATGACATTAGAGGAGGAATGGTGAGCAACAAAAAAATCCGGTCAAGAACCGGAAAGCTTTGTGTTTATTTCGGATAATGTGTTATTAAGGATGAACGAGACTGATTGGACATGGCTTTTAAATCTTTTATAGCTGGTTTTCGGAAAAAATGCCTGTACAGCAATATCTGATAGATTGTCTGCGGTTTGTTCAATCTGCTGGGGATAAAGATGTGTAAAGGCCTCTGATTTCATCCATTCCTTCATTTGTATAACCCATTCTTTTGCCGCCTGATGTACTTTATCAGCAAAGGGCTTAACCTCCCCGTAAAAATCTTTCTCTGCCCCTTCTTCCCGGACAGAGTCATAAATTTTGTCAGCGGCCTGGCAAAAGCCTATTAACTGCTGTGTCAATTCCTGGATTTCTCTTTTATTCTGCATACTTGCTCCTCTGTTTTTAGGCTGTTTTCGTAAACTTTGCTGCTTTGGAACAAGGGGTTGATTTCCGCTCCAGGATGCTCGCTTTCCGTGGGGCGATGAATGAGCTCCTCGGCTTTGCCTGCGGGGTCTCTCCTTCCCGCTAATCCCACTCTATCGCACCCTACACTCCAATCAACCTGGTTTAACAACGGGATCGCTTCACAGAACATTTTAAAAAACAGCAATCTTTAAGAAAAGAGCCTTTTTTTATTAAAGTATAAACTTTTCGCGCAAAAAAAAACACCCTGGAAGGATATCAATAGCTGAATCCGTTTTAAAGGTGCAATGATTTTTTTAGGATGAAGGAAAACTTCGTATCCTTGGAGTGGTTTTCATTTCCATCAGCGGCTGTGGTTTTAAAATCCTAATTTGGGATTAGCAAGCAATGGGTGATTGCCTGATTTTTCCTTCTTCATCAAATAAGACTGGCTGATGATATCTTCTTTAGTATTCCATTTTTCCTCTATTCTTTCTAATTGCTGCTGAGCTGAATGAACCATCTTATACTGATTGCTCCAGAGCCTGCAGCGTTCTGTATTAATTGTTTCGTCAATGCTTTGCTCAAGCTCATCCAGGCTATCTGAAATGGCAGCGATCAGACACAAAATTTCTTCAGCGGACGCTTTATTGTTCATGCCCATGCCTCCCTTAGTCTTTACATGTATTATTCTTGCCAGGTCTCCTCAGCCCTTCCAAGGTGACAAAACTAGTATTCAATCGGCAAAGAAAGTAACATCCGCATAAATTTTTCGCTGTTTCGACAAACCTGAAGAATGGACGTCGACAGATTTACTTAAACTACCTTATAGGAGGTGTGTAAAATGAATAATACAAACAGCAAGCAAGAAGAAATGAAAAAGAACCAGCCAGAAAAAAATAGCCAAAAAGGCTATGGTGATAAAAAGCTGAACGGGCCAGACCGTCCTTCAACCTAAGCAGCGTCTCACTATAGTTTCGGGCCGCTTTTCTTAAAGCAGATAATTGCCAAAAGCCATTGCGGCCTGAAGCTGTTTTTGCTTTTCTTTGTACCAGCTGGTTAATAGAACCTCCTCTGTTAAAGAAGGAGGAGAAAACCAGCTTTTTTTTATTTTCCTTTTTTGGTCCCATTGGCCGAAGCTTCTATTTTTGTGGCTGACAGGCGGATAGGCTAATCTTAAAAAAGGGGTCTCCCTCAGCTTGTAATAAGGGAAAAAACGTTCATAATCATATCTTGATCCAGTCGGTTCCGTTTTCAGGGAAAACAGATAAAATTCCTGGAATAAATCTTTTGAAAATAAAATAGTTGCAAGCCTTTTTCCCAGTTCAATTCTTGCATCAGTCCTCCGGAAGTTAGAAACTGATGCTCCGTACAATTCTCCGTTTACAGTAGGAAAAAGAACGGTGCTGTAATGGAAATGATCCTGGATATTGAACAACAGCGAACGAAAAACCGGAATCTTAAAATTCTTATTTTTTATAACAGGCTCTTCTATCAAGTTTTGTTCGTTTATAATTTGGGAATACATGAGACGCGTGCCGTCTCTGTCCCTCCAGTATCGGAACCATTCTTCTTCCATGAATCCTGAAATGCAAAAATATCTACTTAAATGAAACAAAGGCACCCTGAGTTTCGTCGAATAATGATAAAGAAGCAATTGAGGAAATGCGTCCCGGAAAATGAGCCAGTTCGCTTCTTCGTAGGTCATAAATAAAGAATGCCTGTACTCTGGCGACAGTATTCTGGGCATCCAGTATCCCTGAAGATCACACATATTCCATCCAGCATTTCTAGAAACCATAGAAGCCAAAAAGGCCCATTTTATTTCAGGATGAACGGAAAAAAATGCACTATAGGCTTTGGTCCTTGAGATATTATCACTATTCCCTTTTTCTGTTCTCTCTTTTATTCTATAAAGGATCTTCATTTCATCATCCAAGAGATCGGGGGGAAGGCTGCGGCCATTCATTGTATAACACCTCACAAACGCACATTGCAGGCAGTAAACCCGCTTTCCAAATATTTCTCATACTTATCTTTTTAAGTTGCGGGTAGAATTATTCACTATCCTCCCTATTTTTTTGCTATCATAGAACAGTGAAAAAAGGAGGGGCATTCATGGCATTTCATTATCCAAATGGGCGAAGGTTCACTCCAGGACCAGATAAAAAAGCGGTCAACCCAATGAAGAAGGCGAATTACAGCAACAGGGGAATGACATTGGAGGATGATTTAAATGACACAAATGAATTCTATCTCGCTAATGGAATAGCTGTTGTCCATAAAAAACCCACACCTGTACAGATTGTAGATGTTCATTATCCTAAAAGAAGCGCAGCCGTCATCAAAGAGGCCTATTTCAAACAGGCATCAACTACAGACTATAACGGTGTGTATAAAGGGAGATATATTGATTTTGAAGCTAAGGAAACACAAAGCCGCACTTCCTTTCCGCTTAAAAATTTCCACGAACATCAAATCAGGCATATGAAAAGCGTCACAGACCAAGGAGGCATTGCTTTTGTCATAATCAGGTTTTCCACAAGCGATGAAATCTATATGATGGATGCACCGCAGCTCGTTACTTTCTGGGAACGCATGGAATCAGGAGGCAGAAAGTCTATATCCAGAGAAGAGGTACAAAATAGCTCAATAAAGATTCCGCTTGGCTTTCAGCCGAGAATTGACTATATTAAAGTAATAGATTCTTTCCTTAACGGAAAAATTTAGATTTGTTGTACTAAGAAAGGCAGGTAGCTGTAATGGCTGAACAATATAATTCGAGACAAGAGCGCCGTAAACAGGCCCAGTCGCAGAAAAAAGGCAAAAAAAAATCCGGAGGCCTTTTCAAACGGATTTTTCTCATCCTTATCACACTGGGGATAATTGGAATGATAGCTGGCGGTGCAACATTCGCCTATTTCGTCAGCGGTGCTCCTAAGCTCGATGAAAAGCTTTTAAGAGATCCAATTTCGTCCAAAATTTATGACAAAGACAATAAGTTAATTAAAGAAGTCGGGGTTGAAAAACGCGACTATGTAACCTACGACCAGATACCGAAGCAAGTTGAGGATGCGGTTTTGGCTACAGAGGATGCACGCTTTTACAAGCATCACGGCATTGACTTTCTGCGCCTTGGCAAAGCGGTCATCGCCAACTTTACCAACGGCTTCGGTTCACAGGGTGCGAGTACCCTGACACAGCAGGTAGTGAAACGTTCTTATCTGACGGCAGATAAGACCATCAAAAGGAAGGTCCAGGAAATGTGGCTATCCTTCCAGCTCGAGCAAAAATATACCAAGCATGAAATTTTTGAAATGTATGTGAATAAAATCTATTATTCCGCAAAAGCATACGGAATTGAAACTGCTTCTAAAACCTATTACGGAAAAGATCTGAAGCATTTGAAGCTTAATGAAATCGCCCTTCTTGTTGGACTTCCGCAAAGCCCGAACAGATTCAATCCTTATGAACATCCAGATCGTGCAGAGAAGCGGCGCAATGTCGTACTGTACCTGATGAATAAGCATGGCTATATCACCAAGGATCAAATGGTGAAAGCACAGGCTATTCCTGTTGCAAAAGGACTTAAGAAGAGGAGTGAAACATCAAAAAACACAAAACCGTATGATGCTTACATCGATCAGGTAATTAAAGAAGTAGAAAAAATGGGAGATTATAATGTCGCTACAGACGGTCTGGAAATCCATACGTCACTCGACCGCGATGCCCAAAAGTATTTATATAAAATGCTGAATACCAATGAAATCATCCAATTTCCAAATGAAAAACTGCAGGCAGGTGTCACCCTCCTTGACACGAAAACCGGAGAAATCCAGGCAATCGGCGGAGGAAGAAACACCAAAGTGGCACGCGGATTTAATTACGCGACAGATGCCCAGCGCCAGCCAGGATCCACCATTAAGCCAATCCTGGATTACGGGCCTGCTGTGGAATATTTAAACTGGTCCACCTATCAGCAAATAACGGATGAGCCTTACCATTTTTCTAATGGCACTCCATTGAAAAATGCTTCAGGCACGTATCATGGCACAATGACCATCCGCGAAGCGCTGGCACGTTCATTAAACATCCCTGCGGTTAAAACAATCCAGCAGGTTGGCTTGAAAAAAGCGCAAAGCTTTGCAGCAGGGCTTGGAATACAGCTTCCTGAAATTTATGAATCATACGCTATCGGCGGATTGAATAAAGGTATCTCTTCCATGCAGCTGGCAGGTGCATACAGCGCATTCGGAAACGGCGGCATTTATAATAAACCGCATACTGTAACAAAAATTGTACTGAGGGATCATACGACAATTAAAAATAAAATCACATCAAAACCTGTGATGAAGGATTCTACTGCGTTCATCATCTCAGACATGCTGAAAAGCGTCTTAAAAGAAAGCTACGGTACTGGGGTTCTCGCCAATGTGCCTGGAATGGATGTCGCAGGCAAAACAGGTTCAACCAACTTTGAAGCCAGTGACCGCCAAAAGTATAATATTCCATCCGATGGTGTCCCTGACAGCTGGATGGCCGGGTATTCGACCAACTATACGATTGCCGTATGGGAAGGCTACGATACTGACGCATCGAGCAAAACAAAGGATTATGTAGGAAAGCAATCACAGACGATTCCAAAGAAAATCTTTAAGAATCTGATGGAACATGTTTCACAAAATAAGGAAACAAAAGATTTCAAACAGCCAAACAGCGTGGTAAAGGTTCCTGTTGTTAAAGGAACAAATCCGCCAATGCTGGCTAGCGATTATACACCTAGCGATAAAATCAGCTATGAGTATTTCGTAAAAGGCCATCAGCCTACACAAGTTACCAAGCAGTATGACAAAATTTCTGCTCCTTCTGGTTTAAGTGCATCATTTGACCAGACAGCGAATGAAATTAGCCTGAATTGGGGCTATAATTCTGACAAAAACGCTGATTTTGAAGTGAAGGTATCTATAGACGGCGGATCAGATCAGGTATTATCACAATCCAGTGACAAAGGATTGAAAATACCTAACCCGACACCTGGAAGCAAATATACGTTTACTGTAACAGCCATTGCGGACGGTCAAAGAAGCGATCCTGCTTCAACCTCTGTTACAATCCCGGATGCCGCCCAAACGGATCCTGGGACAGATAATGGCACCACTCCTCCTGGAGGAGATAATAACCAGGGCGGAGACAATAATGGCACTGGAAACGGAACCGGCACTGACAATGGAACCGGCGGTACGGGTGACGGAACCGGAACCGGCAATGGTTCTGATAATGGAACCGGCGGCGGTACTGGAAA
The DNA here is from genome assembly GCF_001866725.1 of Bacillus sp. MUM 13. Lineage (NCBI taxonomy): Bacteria > Bacillati > Bacillota > Bacilli > Caryophanales > Bacillaceae > Bacillus > Bacillus sp. MUM 13. The sequence goes on along the minus strand of NZ_MLYQ01000029.1, from coordinate 76,812 downwards.
TGGCAGTGGAACCGGTGATGGTTCCGGAGCCGGCACAGGTTCTGATAACGGGACCGGCGATGGATCTGGAACGGGCAATGGTTCTGATAATGGAACCGGAGGCGGATCTGGAAATGACAAAGGATCCGGAGACGGTTCTGGCGGGACGACTCCACCCGGAGATACCAAACCTAATCCTGGAGATACTAAACCTAACCCTGGAGAAACTAAACCTAAACCAGGAGAAACTAAACCTAAACCACCTAAACCTGGAAAAGGACCTGACAGCCAGCCAGATGCTGCTGCAGGAAACTAAGAGACTTCATGAACTAAAAGAAAAAGCATCGGCATTTAAAACATGCCGATGCTTTTTCTTTAATTCTCCTATTTAAAACGTGCTCCAGCAGCTCATTTCTAAAAAAGCACGGCAGACAATTACATGTCTGCCGTGCTTTTTCTCCGTTCAGCTTCGTATATTTCTAAGGGCCATAGTTTTATAAAATTGCTTTTCCAGCTCCTGCATCAATTCACTGAGCTGAATAAATGAAGAAAAGTGTGAAGGGCTGCTGAGGATGAATTGAAGCCTTTCTAAAGCATTTACCGGTTTCACCGCAAATCCCCCGGCCTCCCTCTGCAAGTCCTTAAGATTAACAGGGATTCCATTCAGCCAAAATAGAGAGCTCAGCAGCCAGGACATTGCCTGCTTCATTGGTTCAAGTGCTTCTTTGGCATAACGGCCTGCAAATAGTAACCTGATGCTTTGTTCTGATTTCTTCCACTCTTTCAGCATATCTTTTATCGGAATCTCAGGCGAGCTCCAAGGCTGATATCCCTCTACCCCGTTTCCGTAAAGAATTTCATAGGGAAACGGAACTGCTTCATCAGGAAACCTCCAAATCTGAAAATCCTGCACCTCTATACTCTTTGTATCATGATCATACAGCGGATGAAAGAGAGCTTCCGGAACAGAAAGAAGCTGTTTGCCGTTCATATATCGGCCTTCCCTTTCATCCTCTTCTTCCCCTCTCGGCACAGGTCAAGCAAAGGGCATGTCTCACATTTTGGAGACTGTGCTTTGCAATGGTACCTTCCGAAAAATATCATCCGGTGATGTGTCAGTGACCACTCTTCTTTTGGCACTTTGTTCATCAAGGTTTTTTCAACCTCCAGGACACTGTCTTTCCACCTGCAGATCCCAAGTCTTTTACTGACTCTCTCAACATGTGTATCAACGGCAATGGCAGGGACGTTATATGCTACCGACACCACTACATTTGCCGTTTTCCTTCCCACACCCGGCAAATTAGTCAGCTCATCCCTGTCACTTGGAACCACCCGGTTGTACTGCTCAATGAGCATTCTAGAAAGCTTTTGAATATTCTTGGCTTTGTTTCTGTAAAGTCCGATGGAACGTATGTCATTTTCAAGCTCCTCCACAGGTACATTCAAGTAGTCCTCTGGGGTTTTATATTTCATAAAAAGATCTTTAGTCACCTTATTGACAAGAACATCTGTACATTGCGCCGACAGGGCAACAGCTATCACTAATTCAAACGGATTGGAATGATTAAGCTCGCAATGTGCATCAGGAAACATCTCCCCCATCGCGTCAAGGCAAATACGGATTTGAGCTTTGTTCAGCATAAAAGACTCCTTTAAATCAAAATATCAATATACCTTCACTGTTCAAGCCAATTATAAAAAGGGACATCTTTGTCAGCAGCATATGGCTCTGTTTTTTTGTCCTTTTTTTGGTAGGACCTGAATTTCTGCCCCTGTGACTTGGCCTGATCCAGTGTCTTCACACCATTTTTCTTCCATTCAAACAATATCCGGTCTATGTACCGAAAGTTGAGTTTACCGGAAATGACTGACTCCCTGAGAGCCGCTTTAATAATATCAGGATGATGTTCATCCTCCATCCACATAGCAAGCGTTTCACATTCAAATGGAGACAGAGGACGGCCGAATTCCTGCTCGAACACCGTATATAGGTTGTCGCTTTTTTCCTGCTCCTGCCCCGTCTCCTTTTGTTTAATCGTCATCAGGAAGCACTCCAGCATTTTTTCGTAAAATGGCTCTAACGAATAGCTTTCATGTCCGACTGATTGAGTATTTTCTTCTTCAATCTTTATGAAGCCCCTCTGCATCAGCCGCTGAATTAAGAAAAGACATTCCGATTCCTGAAATGTCATCCTTTCTGAAAGCTGTGATGGAGTAGGAAAGCCGTTTCCGCTCTCTATAAAGTTTTGAAGCTGCATTAGCAGCATAACATCCTGTTCATTTAGCCCCATGGTTTTATAATGAGAAAAAAGAAATGAAGGAAATGTAACCGTTCCTTCTTTAAACCAAGCGTATAACTTTTCCATTATCATTTAAGACACCTCTTCATAAGTATAACATGAATAACTCTGTTTGGAGTATCCATCAAGGATGGGAAACTTTTTACATTGCCGGAATTTTAAGCCCTCCAAAAACATTCAAGGAAAGGAAAAAGCGGCATCTGCCAAGAGGCAAATACCGCTTACTGTTTATGGATATAGTCTGTTTAAAAGCCTTGGGAATGGAATCGTTTCACGAACATGTTCAACGCCGCTGAGCCAGGCAACTGTACGTTCAAGGCCTAAACCAAAGCCGGAGTGAGGCACAGAGCCAAACTTCCTAAGCTCTGTATACCATTTATAGGCATCCTTGCTTAATTTATGCTCTTCAATGCGCTGTTCGAGCAAATCATAATCATGAATCCGCTCAGATCCTCCAATGATCTCCCCGTACCCTTCTGGAGCTATCATATCTGCACACAGCACAACTTCAGGCCGGTTAGGGTCAGGCTGCATATAAAACGGCTTGAGTGATGTTGGATAATGGGTAATGAAAACAGGGCTGTCAAAACTTTCAGCGATGGCTGTTTCATGCGGCGAACCAAAATCATCTCCCCACTGAATATCCTCAAAGCCTTTTTCATGAAGAAACTTTAAAGCATCATCATAGGTAATGCGCGGAAACGGCGCTTTGATTTTTTCAAGCTTAGAAACATCGCGTCCAAGCGTATTCAGTTCCAGCTGGCAATTTTGCAGAACAGACTGAATGATGTAAGCTACATATTCTTCCTGAACCTTAAGATTATCTTCAAATTCATAAAAAGCCATTTCTGGTTCAATCATCCAAAACTCGATTAAATGGCGGCGGGTCTTGGATTTTTCTGCCCGGAAAGTCGGGCCGAAGGAGAATACTTTACCAAGGGCCATAGCAGTGGCTTCCATATAAAGCTGTCCGCTCTGTGAGAGGAAAGCATCTTCTTCGAAGTATTTAGTTGCAAACAGCTCTGTGGTTCCTTCTGGTGCACTTCCTGTAAGAATTGGCGGATCCACCTTGACGAATCCCTCGTTATTGAAGAACTCATATGTAGCACGGATAATTTCATTTCTGATCTTCATCACAGCATGCTGGCGTTTTGAACGAAGCCATAAATGGCGGTTATCCAGCAAAAATTCCGGTCCATGGGCTTTAGGAGTGATCGGATAATCGACAGCCTCATGAATCACTTCTACATCATTTACCTGCAGCTCAAACCCGAATGGCGAGCGCTCGTCTTTTTGAACAGTTCCTGTAACATAAAGGGACGTTTCCTGGGTCAGTGATTTTGCTTTTGCAAAAATTTCTTCCCCGACTTCCTCTTTCACTACGACTCCTTGAATGAAGCCAGAACCGTCACGCAGCTGAAGAAATGCTATCTTCCCGCTCGAACGTTTATTGGCCAGCCAGCATCCAATTGTTACCTGCTGATCTACATATTTGCTTGCTTCTTTTATAGTAATTTTCACGTTCAATTTCCCTCCAAATTGCTTTCCGATAAGGAATTAACCTACTTCATTATACATTTCACAAATAGTACAGGCAAATATTATTTGAATATATCCCCATCCTGGGCATTTTGCCTATAAAAATGCCTGTGCAGGCTGCTGCCCCCAAAACGGGTTTGGCCTGCACAAGCTGTTGTTTTACTCAAGCATTCATCATTTTAGATTCAACAAAGGAATGGATCCTTTCAACTGCTTTCTCAAGGGCTTCAAGGGAGGTCGCATACGATAGCCTGATATAATCCGGGGCACCGAATCCAGAGCCAGGTATAACAGCTACAAGAGCTTCTTCGAGCAGCCCCCGGGCAAAGTCATCCACATTTTCAAAACCGGTGCGCTTTGCGGCTTCCTTCACGTTCGGAAATAGGTAAAACGCTCCCTGCGGCTTTAAGCAATAAAATCCGGGAATGGAAGTTAATTTGACGTAAATGGCATTAAGGCGGCTTTCAAAGGCCTTTCGCATCTCTTCGACGGCATCCTGAGAGCCTTCATACGCTGCGATGGCTCCATATTGGGCAGTTGTAGTAGGGTTAGAGGTACTATGGCTTGCCAGGTTTGTCATAGCCTTGATTAGTTCCTCATCACCTGCCGCATACCCTATCCTCCAGCCTGTCATTGAATGGGACTTGGAGACCCCATTGATGATGATGGTTTGCTTTTTCAATTCCGGTGATACCTGTGCAATGGAAACATGGCCATTGCCATCATAAACAAGCTTTTCATAAATTTCGTCCGAAACGATCATGATATCATGCAAAAGGCAGACTTCACCTAATTCCCTAAGCTCTTCCTCTGTATAAATCATGCCAGTCGGATTGCTTGGTGAATTAATAATGATAGCTTTTGTTTTTCCGGTTATGGCGGCTTCAAGCTGTTCTTTTGTGATTTTAAAGGAGTTATCCTCATGTCCCTCCACATATACAGGGGTTCCCCCAGCAAGCTTAATCTGCTCTGGATAGCTTACCCAGTAAGGGATGGGAACGATAACCTCATCGCCTTCATTAAGGATAGCCTGAAATAATGTATACAGAACATGCTTAGCCCCGGAACCGACAATGATTTCAGAACTTGTATATTCAAGCCCCTGGTCTTTTTTCAGTTTGCTGATGATGGCCTGTTTAAGTTTCGGAAGCCCTGCAGAAGGAGTATATTTTGTATGGCCTTCTTCCATGGATCGGGCTGCAGCTTTGATGATATGTTCCGGAGTATTAAAATCCGGTTCTCCTGCACCGAGTCCGATGATGTCAAGCCCCTGAGATTTAAGCTCTTTGGCTTTAGCCGTAATGGCCAAGGTAGTAGATGGTGCCAGTGCCTTTACACGATTCGCTAATTTCATGGATTTATCCCCCAATTTTATATGCTTCGGTAATATTTCAGCCATTCACCTGTCTTGAAGTCATAATAATCATAATTATAACGGCTTGATCCATCTAAATAAGTGACCTCCCATAGAGGTACATTATTTTCCATTCCAAGCTTAACTGAAATGATTTGTTGAGGATTCAGCTGCTTCTTGACAATGGCCAGTATTTCTCCCCGGGTTTTCCCTGATTTGCTGTCTTCTATCACTGGCTTCTCCTTTTTATTGTCCGGAAGCCAGATTACTTTCTTTTTGCCGTTTTTTGTCTTGCCGACTACAACTGAATATGAGTCATTCCCATGATATAGATAGTAGTCATCCATCGTTACAAATCCGCCTTCTTTTTGGGCTTTTTTAAAGGCTTCTGTTTCGGCTTCTTTTTTTGGGCCCATCGCCTTAATGTAAGCCCCTGCTGTAAAACCCGCAATACAAAGGATTAATATGACCGCCAGTATCATTGCTTTTTTCAATTTCAGCCACTCTTTCTATGTACGATAAATCGTAAATATCGCTTTTTCTTGATTTTCAGCATCGAGTGCAAGTCCGAACATTAAATCTTTTTCCTTTAACGTCCGGTTCAGTGAATCGACAATTTTATACAAGTCCGGTGAATTTTGAATCGTTAATGTAGATAAGACTTCTATTTTGCTTTCCATATTAATTCCTCCCAGTTTTCCGCTTGCTGATTGCTGTGGGGGCAGGCAATGCTGCCTTCCTTATTAACACATTATATCAGGATAGGCTGTATTTCGATAATAAATTTCTTTAAAAAACCGATTTTATATCATAGGTTTTCAAATCCAATTTTCTATTGTCCCAATCATTTCTTCCTGGGTGACTTCCAGCCATTGTGCAGGGGGAAGTGACTGCTGAAATTCCCTGCCATATCGGGAGGTCAAGACCCTTTTATCAAGAATCAGCAAAATGCCGCGGTCTGTGCTTGTCCTGATCAGCCTGCCAAACCCCTGCCGGAATCTCAGTATGGCCTGTGGAAGCGAATAGGCGGAAAAGGCATTGATTCCTCTTTTTTCCAAGAGCGAACACCTTGCTGCAGTAACAGGCTCATCAGGAGGCGAAAAAGGCAGCCTGACGATAGCCAGGCAGGACAGGCTTTCTCCGGGTATATCCACACCTTCCCAAAGGCTTGTTGTCCCAAATAGGAGCGCTTTGTCAAAGGTTTGGAAGTTCCTGATAAGCTTCATCTTGCTCCCGCCGCTGATACCTTGGGCAAATAAAGTGAATTCCTGAAGACTTCCTGAGTCTTTTACCTTTTGATAAACATTCCTTAGCATATCATGCGAAGTAAATAAGACCATCATCCTGCCCTTTGCCGCTTTAGCAGCGTGAATAATTGAATGTGCCGCTGCTTCGGCAAATTCATCCTTAGAGCATGATGCTACATCTGGCATCGCAGACGGCACAAGGATTTTGACTTTTTCCTTATAATTGAACGGAGAAGGATAGGACAGCGCAAGGATCGGTTTATCCTCAATGCCGAGCTGCGCCTTAAAGAATGCAAATGACTGTTTGACTGATAATGTGGCAGATGTCATGATGACGCTTTGCTGCCGTGAAAAATAGTCATCCCAAAGGATCTTGCTCCCAGAGATAGGCTGCGAGGAAAGCGATATCCCCTGATGAGGACCGGCTTTGGTATAATCCAGCCAATAAATGGAGTCTTCATTTCTTTTTATAAAAAATTCATGCAGCGTTTGCTTGATGTCCTCGATTCCTTTTAAAAGGACCTCCGCGTCATTCAAATAAAACAGGCTGTTCTTGCCTGCAGGATTTTCGCTGTTTTTCACAAGATTAATACGATTTTCCAGCTCGAACATGACGGAATTCAAATGTTGGATCAGGCGTTCTGTCAGGAAGGATGCCTGCTTCCAATTCTCATTGGAATCAATGGGCAGCCTGTCAGGACTTCCATTTTTCGTCAGTTTTTCTGCCTGTCTGGCAAGAAAATAAAAAAGCTGTTCAAATTCATAAAAAAAGTCACTGATGTGCGCATTGAAGGTTTTTATAAGCGGCATGTCAGTTTTTCTCCGTTTGCTGGCCATTTTTTCTATTTTGTAAAAAAGCTGTTTTTGTTCATACGTTCCGAGCCTATTGAGCATCGTTTTAACAGTAATGTAATCCAGTCTCCTGCCGAGGTGCCGGGAAGCAGCTTTTTCAAAATGATGCGCTTCGTCCAGAATCAGATAACCGTCGCCGGCAACACCGCTGTTTTTTGAGATAAGGTCTGCCATTAAAAACGAATGATTGGTAATAATAATATCCGCTTTCTCTGCAATCGCCCTTGCTCTTGTGTAAAAGTCCCTTTTTTGCCAGGGAAGCTGAAGTCCCTGATAGGTAAATTCATCGCTTTGCAGCCTTTCCCAAAAAAGCTGCCCGCCGCTGGTTAAATGGAGCTCGTCACGGTCGCCGGTTTCAGTTTCTGTAAGCCACACTAAAATCTGCATTTTGGTCAGCGCTGTTTCATAGTTATCATCCTTTTGCCTCAGTGACCTCTCAAATTTAGCCAGAGACAAGTAATTTCCCCTTCCTTTCAATAAAACCGCATGAATGGGAAAAGGCAGGATTTTCTTCAGCTGCGGCAGCTCCTTATGCAGAAGCTGCTCCTGCAGCTGAAGAGTGTAGGTGGAGACGATGATATTTTTGCGGCGGCTCTTGGCAAAGAATGCCGCAGGAAGCAAATAGCCAAGAGACTTTCCAATACCTGTTCCAGCTTCTATGATGCAATGCCGGGAGGATTGAAAAGACTGATAAATATTATCCATCATATTCAGCTGCCCATTTCTTTTTTCAAAAAGTGGAAAAGCACGGGCAATCAGTTTCATTTTTTCTTCTTCATTCATTGGATAATCCGGTATTTCACTTTCAGCATGGCTTTCACCATCTATTTTTCGGAATGCCAATCCCCTAAAGGTTTCAAGATCGGGATTATGCTTTTCAGGCTGTGCGAGCTTAAAGGACAGGCATTCATCTATCATTTCTGAAATCTCGCTTTTTAGTGAGAATGAATGTTTATACAGCTGTTTTAATGTCATGACTGGCAATGATTTCAGCTTTTTCTTGAACTCCAGCAGCAAAAGAGCTGTCACATAAGCGTCACTGTCAGCTCTATGCGGCCTTTCATGCTCAAGATTTTCTTCCTTTGCAAGCTGATTAAGTTTATATCCATCTGAAGTAGGTTTCAGGATTTTCGCCAGCTCCACGGTGTCAATGGCTGATCCGTAAAAAGGTTCATATCCCGAACGCACCATTTCTTCCTTAAGAAAAGACAAATCAAATAACACATTATGTGCTACAAACACAGAGTCTTCAAGAATACTGAAAATCTTCCCGGCAACTTCTTCAAATACCGGAGCATCCTCCACCATATCGTTGTCGATTCCAGTCAGCTCTTCAATGAACAGGGAAATGCTCTGTTCCGGGCGGATATATGTCGAATATTCATCAACGATATGGTCATCTTCAATGATAACAGCCGCAAACTGAATAATCCGATCTCCCTTTTTGGGCGAATTGCCTGTAGTTTCTAAATCTATAACTGCATATCGCTGCGTCATTATTATGTACACCTCAAAATTCACTTCATACCAAAATTGTTCGTACTCTCTCACTTTTTATACCATACCAGACAAAATAAATAAAATGAAAGAATTTCAAACTAAAAAGCGGAAGCGCCTTGTTCAGCCTTGACCAGCATAAGACGCATCAGAATAGAAGGCGCTCTTTGCCTTCAATTCTGATGTGGCTTATGACCTCGAAAGGCTAGGCGCTGCAGCTGGATTACATAAAAAGCGGAAGCGCCTTGTTCAGCCTCGACCAGCATAAGACGCATCAGAATAGAAGGCGCTCTTTGCCTTCAATTCTGATGTGGCTTATGACCTCGAGAGGCTAGGCGCTGCAGCTGGATTAATTAAAAAGCGGAAGCGCCTGTTCATAGGAACAAAGACTACGAACGCCGCGTCCTGCGGCAACGTCTTTGTGACCCCCATCCTGGGGGCCCAAGCAAATAGGGTTTTGTCCTTGGAAGGCGTTCTTTGCCTTCTGAGGACAAAACGTCTTTTGCACAGCGGGCTAGGCGCTGCAGCTGGATTACATAAAAAGCGGAAGCGCCTTGTTCAGCCTCGACCAGCATAAGACGCATTAGAATAGAAGGTGCTCTTTGCCTTCAATTCTGATGTGGCTTATGACCTCGAGAGGCTAGGCGCTGCAGCTGGATTAATAAAAAGCGGAAGCACCCTAGAGGCTTAAAGCCTAACCAAAAAGAAAAAGCCTGTTTTTCCCTGCCGAAGCTGCATAGCTGTATCGAAGACAGTGCAGATTTGGCAGGAAGAAAACAGACCCAGGTTTTTAAAAAATCATGGTTGCTTCCGGTTCATGTGAAATCATTTCAGCGATTTCATTTTTATCATTCATAATAGCAATTTTAGGTGAATGGCTGCTGATTTTCTCTTCAGGCACCTGTACATATGAGATGATAATCACGATATCATCTGGCTGGACAAGCCTTGCAGCTGCTCCATTCAAACAGATTACGCCGCTCCCTCTTTCACCTGCAATCACGTACGTTTCAAGTCTGGCTCCATTGTTGTTATTAACGATGGCGACCTTTTCGTTTGGCAGGATGTCTACAGCATCCAAAATATCTTGGTCAATTGTAATGCTTCCTACATAATTCAAGTTAGCCTCTGTTACACGGGCACGATGGATCTTTCCGTTCATCATTGTGCGATACATGCTAAATCCTCCTCAGGTGCGGTTTATTTAAATGGTAAGTGTAATATTATCAATTAGCCTTGCACGTGCAAACTTGACTGCAATGGCAATCAAAACCTTGCCGGACAGTTTATCAAGCGGTTTTAAAGCTGGATAGGAATAAACCTCTGCATAATCAATGATTCCGCTGGTATTGCTTTCAATATGTTTTCTGATCATTGCAGAAAGTACAGCAGGATCCCTTTCACCTGCTTCAGCCGCTTTTTGTGCAAGCTGCAGGCTTTTATATAATTGGCTCGCCTGACTCCGCTCTTCATCAGAGAGAAACACATTGCGGGAGCTTTTTGCAAGTCCGTCTTCCTCGCGTACAGTTGGGACAGGAACCAGCTCAATATCAAAATTAAAGTCCTGTATCAGGCTGCTCACGACTGCAACCTGCTGGGCGTCTTTCATTCCAAAATACGCTCTGTCGGGGCTTACGATATTGAACAGCTTTGTCAGTACGGTGGCGACACCGTCAAAATGGCCTGGCCTTTGTCTGCCGCAAAGCACGTCTGTGCGTTCCTTGACAATTGCTGTAACCGAAACGTCTGAACCATACATCTCTTCTACAGCAGGATAAAATAGATAATCAGCGCCAGCTTCCCTTGCCGTTATTTCATCCCGGTCGATATCACGGGGATATGTCTCAAGATCTTCATTCGGGCCGAACTGCAGCGGGTTGACAAAAATGCTGAGCACTACAATTTCATTATCTCTTCTGGCATTTTCAATAAGAGACCGATGTCCATTATGCAAGAAACCCATAGTGGGTACAAAGCCAACAGTTTTACCTGAAGACTTTTCCTCACGGACGTACTTTTGCATTTCTTTCACAGTTGTTATTATCTTCATGCTTATGCTTTCCCTCCGTATAAGGATGAAATTTCGTCTTCCTTCATAGTAAATGAATGGTCGATAGATGGAAATTCCTTCGTTTTTACTTCTGCCACATAATCTTCAATCGCTTTGGCAACAAGCTGATTGGCATCTCCATATCTCTTCACGAACTTTGGAACTCTGTCTACTCCAAAGTTTACAACATCATGAAATACGAGAACCTGTCCGTCTGTCCCGCTTCCTGCCCCGATTCCGATTGTCGGGATGGAGAGCTCATTTGTCACAAGCTCTGCCACTTGATATGGCACACACTCAAGCACAACCCCAATAGCTCCAGCCTCTTCACACTTCCTTGCATCTTCAATAAGCTTTTTCGCAGCTTCGGCATTTTTCCCCTGGACTTTATACCCTCCAAGTACTCCAACCGATTGCGGCGTTAAGCCCAGATGGGCAACTACCGGAATGCCAGCCTCTGTCAAAGCTTTAATTTTAGGGAGTACATCTCCAGCTCCCTCAAGCTTTAAGGCATTGGCTTGCCCTTCCTGAAAGATTCTGGCAGCATTTTTGAGGGTATCTTCCATCGATATATGGTAGCTCATAAAAGGCATGTCTGTAACGATAAAAGTGTCCGGTGCTCCCCGTTTGACAGCCTTTGTGTGGTGAATCATATCATCCACTGTGACTGGAATCGTTGAATCATAGCCAAGCACCACCATACCAAGTGAGTCTCCCACTAAGATCATGTCCACTTCCGCTTTTTCGGCAAGCTTGGCAGCAGGAAAATCATATGCTGTAATCATCGCAATTTTTTCGCCATTGTTCTTCATTTTCAAAAAGTCTCCAGAAAGCTTCATCCTTTATCCTCCTTTTTCATAGAGGAGATGAAAACATCAGCAACAATCTGTTCTGTGTTTTAAACCAAAAAAAGAGGCATACTGCTCTGCTGCTGTACCCTGTAAAAAAAGCATCGCTTTCCTGCAGGGTGCGGCAGTTCATTTGTTCAGTATACCTCTTTATTGCTATTAGTCTTTTCATCCCTCCGTCCCCGTCCATTTCAATGGATCAAGGCAGAAATTTTTTTTGTTTGGCCGAGCATTTTTGGGTGCAGCTCTAATTTGATACTGCCCACATGCATTATAACAATATCAAACAAAAATTTCTATTATTATCATTATCTTAACCATCTTAAAAAATTTTACCTGGAAGAATAGGAAAAAATATCAGGTGATTTCCACATCTGCCGAATAAATGCGGCGGATTTCTCCGTCTTGGCTCCTGACAAGGAGCACTCCCTCATCTGTGATGCCAAGCGCCTTTCCCTTGATGGTTTCATTCAAGGTGGTTGCAGTGATTTCCTTGCCAAGGCTGATGGCATAGCTTTCCCACATAATTTTCACAGGAGCAAAGCCTTTTGTTAAATATAAATCATAAAGCTTTTCCAGTTTAAGCAAAACCTGCTGTATCAATCCGGCCCTCGAGATATTTTTCCCCTCTTCCATGGAGAGAGATGAAGCTTTCGCATGCAGCTCCTCCGGGAAGTCTTCAAGCTTCTGATTGACATTGATGCCAATCCCGATTATGACCGAGTGAATGCGGTCGGCCTCAGCCTGCAGCTCTGTCAGGATCCCAGTCACTTTCTTTTTGTTTATGAGTACATCATTTGGCCATTTAATTTCCGGTTTAAGTTCTGTCATTTCCTCGATCGCCTGGACAACGGCAACCGCTGCAAGAAGCGTTAGCTGGGGAGCTTCATGGAAAGGTATGTTTGGACGCAGAATCAGGCTCATCCATACACCCGAATATTTAGGGGAATGCCAGCTTCTAAGAAGCCTTCCCTTTCCTCCTGTTTGCTCTTCTGCAACAATCAAAGTTCCTTCTGCCGCTCCCTCATTTGACAGGCGGTGAGCAATCTTCTGTGTGGAATCCACTGTTTCTTCATAATGGATAACCTTGCCAAAGCGGCTTGTTTTCATGCCAAGCTGGATTTCATCAGCGGTTACCTTTTCAGGGGTGCTGACAATTTTATAGCCCTTTTTTCTGACAGCCTCAAGCACGTAACCCTCGCCTCTCAAGCTTTCAATGTGCTTCCAGACGGCAGTGCGCGAGCAGCCCATATGTTCTGCGATTTCCTGGCCGGAGATGAATTCGCCATCTGCTTTGGTAAATGCTTCAATTAATTTCCCTCTTAAATCAGATTGCATGAAGAAAGCCACTCCTTAATTGCTTCCCGGTTATTTTCCGTCTGTTTTTCCAGCACGGCCAATAGGATGGAATCCAGATATTCTTTCATCCATGGACCTGGCTTTTGATTTCTCCACTTGAGAAGATCGTTGCCTGTAATGGCTAAATCAGATGGTTTTTTGACCGGAAGACTTGAGAATTTCTTTATAGTCATCGTCTCAGAAATTTGTACATCCTGACTTTTCATAACCGCTCTTACTCTGCCCGCTTTTATGCTAATATCCAGACCCGCCTGAAATAATTGAAAAGTGCTGATTTCATCTTCCTGATTTATCAGGGAAAGAATTTTTTGTATTTCACGAATTTGTTTAACGGGCATCTTCCAATTGCGCAAAAATGGCTCTGCTGCTGTTATCCCGCTTGTAAAAAGCAGCAGTGACCATTTTTCCTCCAAGGATGGCAGGCATGGCAGCTCGAATTGGCAGTATTTCTTTAATCCTGTCCTGAACGGCTCAAGGCCAGGAAGATATTGAAACATTTCACTTTTCACCAGGAGTTCAATTGCATTTTTGCTGAAGCTGCCTTTTAGCAGCTTTTCAAATTCTGAAAAAATCCTCTCTGTGGCAATGTTCCTAAGAAGAGGTGCATGCTTTTTCAGCGATTGAAAGGTTTGCTCCTCAAGCTTAAAGCCTAAGGTGCCCGCAAACCGGATTGCCCGCAGCATCCTTAATGCATCTTCATGGAATCGTTCCTTAGGATCGCCCACTGTAACGATTATTTTGTCTTCGATGGCTTTTCTGCCCTCAAAAGGATCTTGCAAAACGCCCATTTTATCCATGGCAATGGCATTCATCGTAAAGTCACGCCTTTTCAGATCTTCCAGCAGCGATCTGACAAAATCGACTTTATCGGGTCTTCTGAAGTCTGTATATCCGCTTTCCGTCCGAAATGTAGTCACTTCATATTGTGCATGATCGTGGATGACTAAGAGTGTCCCATGTTCTATACCAATATCTGCTGTGACAGGGAAAATGGACTTTATTTCATTAGGGGTCGCAGAGGTGGCAATATCCACATCGTTAATTTCCCTGCCTGCTATTTCATCGCGGACCGATCCTCCAACAAAATAAGCTTGGAAACCGGCTTTTTCTATTTTTTCAAGAATCGGCACGGCAGATAAAAATATTTCATTCATTTCTCCCGTTCTCCTGTTTTTGTATAGCCTCAGGCAGCAGCTCGCGGTATATGGATTCATATTGAGCCGTAATGATATCAGAGCGGAATTTGGTTTTAACTAGCTTTTTTGAAGCTTCGGAAAAACGCTGATGCATGTCTTCATCAGAAAGCAGGGTAATTGCCTTAGACGCCACATCCTGAACGTCTCCAAGCTTGCAGATAAAGCCAGTTTCCCCGTCCTCAATTACTTCAGGTATCCCTCCAATATCCGTTCCAATTCCAGGGACACCGCAGGCCATCGCTTCGATAAGGACCAAACCGAAGCTTTCCTTTTGCGATAGAAGCAGAATCAAATCACTCATGGAATACAATTCTTCCAGCTTATCCTGTTTTCCGAGGAAAAGTACTTTATCTTCTATACCCAGCTCCTCGACAAGATTGCACACGACTGTAATTTCTGGACCGTCTCCTACCAGAAGCAATTTAGAAGGGACCTTTTCGCTAATAGAGTAAAAGGCTCTGACAACATCCTGCACCCTTTTAACAGCCCTGAAATTGGACACATGGATGATGACTTTTTCGCTGCTGTCTATTCCGTATTCCTGCTTAAGAGATTGAGATTCTTTTTTTTGATATACTCGTTCATCAATAAAATTGTAAACCGTCCTGATATCCTTATCAGGAGCAATGACTTCTGATGTTTGGGTGACAAGCGCATCGGAAACAGCAGTAACAGCATCCGATTTTTCAATGCCAAATTTGATCAGTTCAGTCAAAGACGGATCATACCCAAGGACCGTGATATCTGTTCCATGAAGCGTTGTAACGATTTTCACCGGATGTCCTGCCATCTGCTTTGCCAATATGGCACATACAGCATGAGGGATTGCATAATGGACATGAAGGATATCAAGTTTTTCCCTGTTGATGACTTCAGCCATCTTGCTGGCCAGCGCCAAATCGTACGGCGGGTATTGGAAAACAGAATATGAATTCACTTCTACCTGGTGGTAATACACATTGTGATACATTTTATTTAGCCTAAAAGGCAGGCTTGAGGAAATAAAGTGAATTTCATGCCCTTTTTCGGCCAAAAGCTTGCCTAGCTCAGTTGCCACGACTCCTGAGCCTCCCACTGTGGGATAGCAAGTAATTCCTATTTTTAGTTTCATAATATTCTCCTATTGCTTAAATATAAAGTGAAATTCCCCTTACATCTGCTTTGTTTTTGGGGCATTTTCCCCTGATACTTCTGTAGTTCTATTAAACGGATGAGGCTGCTTCATCCTTACTTAAATAAATCGGCTGAAAGCAGCAAAGGTTTCTTCGAAATAAAGCCCTCTGCAAACTTAACCCCTGCTTCTTTTCCAAACAGCCGCTCTCTTGCTTCAACAGTTTCTATATAGCCATTCACAAGAGGTGTGTCCACGCCATCCCCGCTTTTTTGGAATTGGCTTTGATAGGCACGCAGGCTCTCAAGCTTTGCATCCATTTCATTAGTCACATCCACAACAAAATGCGGCTTATGAAACCCATTAATCATATAAAGGTACATGGCATCTATCTTATGCGCAGGTAATCCCGTTTCTTCCATATACCGTCTGACGCCAGCAGAAAAAGCGGCTTCCTCCACCAGCTTCGCGCAGTTTCCATGATCCGGGTGGCGGTCTTCGAAATAAGGGGCAAAGATAATTTGGGGTTTATACTTTCTTATAACCGCAGTGATTTTCTTTATGTATTCTTCTTTCATATACAGCCCCCTGTCGGGCAGATCCAGTGCCATTCTTGAAACACCAAGAATCCGGGCAGCTTTTTCTGATTCTTCCGCCCGCAGATCGACTGTTCCGTTGGAGGACATTTCTGCTTTTGTCAAATCACAAATCATTATTTTTTTGCCTTGTTTTGCGTATTTTGCCAAAGTGCCGCCCATGCCAATTTCTGCATCATCGGCATGAGCGCCAAAGGCAATTATATCTACATTATTCATTATCTTTTTTTCTCCATTCCATATAACCGCTTCTCAAACCTTGAATCAGCACTTCGGCCGTTCCCATATTGGTTGCAAGCGGCACATTGTAAACATCAGACAGGCGCATAAGAGCCGTTACATCAGGCTCATGGGGCTGGGCAGTCAGCGGATCACGGAAAAAAATAATTAAATCCATTTCATTTCTGGCAACCATTGCCCCGATTTCCTGGTCCCCGCCCAAAGGGCCTGAGTTAAACCTTGTAACTGGAAGAGAGACCTCATCAATAATTTTCTGGCCGGTAGTTCCTGTGGCATATAGATGATGCTTTGCAAACACTGCTTTATAGGCAGTAACAAACCTCATTAAATCTTCCTTCTTCTCATCGTGGGCAATTAATGCAATATTCATCCTTTTCCCCTCCTACTCCATGATGTTTTCGAGGCCGTATACCAAAACATCAAGTTTCATAATCGTTTCAACTGCAAGTCTAACACCTGACATGAATGATGCCCGGTTGAAGGAATCGTGGCGGATTGTCAGCATTTGCCCATCAGCTCCAAACATGACCTGCTGGTGCGCAACCAGCCCCGGCAATCTGACACTGTGGATATGCATCCCATCCACATCTGCTCCGCGGGCACCTTGTATGGTTTCTTTTTCATTTTGGTGGCCCTGGGTTTTAGTTTCCCTTACTTTAGAAATTAAGTCTGCTGTTTTAACAGCTGTCCCAGACGGGGCATCAAGCTTTTGGTCATGATGCATTTCAATGATTTCAATATCAGGAAAATACTTGGCAGCCATTTGTGAAAATTTCATCATCAAAACCGCTCCTGTTGCAAAGTTAGGTGCGATGATGCAGCCAAGACCTGTGTCTTTGGTTAATTCATCCAGTTTTTCCAAATCTTCTCCGGAAAAACCGGTTGTGCCCACTACCGGGCGGATTCCATGCCTTAGGGCTGCTTCCGTATGGAACATGCCTGTTTCAGGTGTTGTCAGATCAACAAGAACATCTGCTTTAACAGAAGAAAAACATGCTTCTGCATCCGTGTATACCGGTGCATCCATGTCTTGGAAACCCTCCATATGTTTTATGTTGCTGTAATCTTGCTTTCTGTCTAACACGGCTGCTAATTCAAAATGGGCGGTTTCATGGATCAGCTTTACTGCTTCCCTTCCCATTCTTCCCCTAGGCCCTGCCACTATTACTTTAATTGTCTCCATTTTCTTTTTCCCCTTCCTCTATCCCGCTGCCTTCAATTTTAGTCCATCTGTTGCTGTCGCGCGTCGAAAATTTATGCATAACTGCATCATGTGCAGTCTGCAGGTCAATATTAAGGGAGTTTGCAAAACAGATCAGCACGAACAGCATATCACCCAGTTCTTCTTCTACTGTATTTGCCGCCTCTGACGCTTTTTTCGGCTTTTCCCCGTAATAGTGATTCACTTCCCTTGCAAGTTCCCCCAATTCTTCAGACATCCTTGCAAGCATGGCCAGAGGGCTGAAGTACCCTTCTTTAAATTGACTGATGTACCTGTCGACTTCTTTTTGCATCATTTGAATTGTTTTCTTTTCTTCCAAATCATTCACCTGCTCATATGTAGTCAATGCACTTGCCATTTATCCGCAAAGATTTGCTGATTCTTCTATTCTTTCTTCATGTTAGCTAAAAGTTGCGATAATGACAAGATTTTCGCTGTCAAGCTGAATATTGCTGTTACTTGATTATTCCTATATAATAATGAACATTGAGATTTTTGGCATTTTCATTTATTTACATTGGAGGTATTTTCCGCATGATATTCGGAATGCGCATTAAAAATATTTTGTTTATCCTCTTTGGTTCAGCCATTTTCGGATTTGGGCTCGTACACTTTAATATGCAAAACCATCTTGCAGAAGGCGGGTTTACCGGGATTACCTTAATCATCTATCAGGTATTTGGTTTAAATCCTTCTTATTCTAACTTACTCCTGAATGTTCCCCTCTTTTTCATCGGATGGAAATATCTTGGGAAGACCTCCTTTCTTTATACAATTGTAGGGACAGTAGGGTTATCGATATGGCTATGGGTTTTTGAGAAATATCAGCTGAAAATTGCTCTTGGACATGATTTAATGCTGGCTGCCTTATTTGCTGGTGTTTTTGTAGGTATTGGACTGGGAATTATCTTCCGGTTCGGCGGTACTACGGGAGGCGTCGATATCATCGCTACGCTGGCCCATAAATTCTGGGGGCGCAGCATGGGCAGGACCATGTTTATGTTTGACGCAGTTGTCATCACCCTCTCCATTATCATCTACTTGGATTATCGCCAGGCAATGTATACCCTTGTCGCTGTTTTCATTGGCGCAAGAGTCGTGGATTTCATGCAGGAAGGCGCATATTCAGCAAGGGGCGCTATGATTATCAGCGATAAAAACACAGAAATCGCTGATAAGATCATGAAAGAAATGGACCGGGGAGTGACAGTTCTGCGCGGGTATGGATCTTTTTCCAAAACTGACCGTGATGTACTGTATTGCGTGGTCGGAAAAAATGAATTAATGAGGCTGAAGAATGCCATTACTTCTGTTGATCCCCATGCCTTTGTTTCGGTCAGCGAAGTGCATGATGTTTTAGGAGAAGGATTCACCCTTGATGAAAATAAAAATCCGATACAAAGGTAGCTCTAGTACATTTCAAAAAAAATCCCCCTGAATAAATCAGGGGGATTTTTTTGATTTAATCGTCATTTCTTGAAATCCCTGTATAAACAAGGATTAATCTTGCTAATTCAGCGACTGCGACAGTAGCTGCTGCAACATAAGTGAGAGCCGCAGCATTCAGTACCTTTTTCGTTTCCCGCTCTTCATCATTCCTGATAATGCCAAGTGAGACGACTTGATCCATGGCGCGGGACGAGGCATTAAATTCAACAGGAAGTGTAATGATCTGAAACAGCACGGCCGCTGCCATAAATACGATTCCAAGCAGCAGGAGTCCTGATAGGTGGGCAAATATTCCTATAAGAATCAGGATCCAGGATACATTCGAACCCAGATTGGCCACCGGTACTAAAGCATGCCGGAACCTAAGGAATGCATACCTCTTCTGGTCCTGGATGGCATGGCCGCATTCATGGGCCGCAATGGCGGAACCTGCAAGCGAGTAGCCATGGTAATTATCTGAAGACAGCCGCACTGCCTTTGCACCGGGGTCATAGTGATCGCTCAGCACTCCGGCCGTTTCTTCAACAGTAACATGATAAAGACCATTCTGGTCCAGTATAGTCCGGGCAGTTTGGGCGCCTGTCATTCTTGACGAGGAAGGAACCTGTGAATATTTTCTATACGCGCTTTTTACTCTTGATTGCGCAAAAAGAGGGATCAAAATAATGATCGCAAGATAAATAAAATACATGTTAGCCTCCTGTTCTCGCTGTAATAAGTCTTATTTTAGGAGGGGATTACTTCCCTGTCAATCATTGCGTTCTTTCCTCGGACTTTCGGTTCCCCCTCCACCTTTGTATTTTCTCCAGCCTACATAAGATAAAGTCAAAATAATGATGCTTCCAGTTGTAATGATTACCCACCATAATGAAGGATCCGCTTCATCCTTGGACATATCATCAAAAATGGATTTTAAATCCTGCTGCAGCCCATCCAATTCCTTTTGGCCAGATTCTTCTGACAAAAGGCCAGGCTCATACTGCTTTATAAAATTCACCCTTGCATCCAGCTTCTCTAGGGTGTCCTTTGAAAGATCTACCTTTAAACTCGGATGTATGACGCTATATTGATTCAGCAGGATGCTAATTTGATTATGAACCTGTTTAGAATCCTTTTCTTTAACAGCATCCTTTGTCTGGCTGAAGGCAGTCATCATAGGATCCTCCATAGAAGTCCACAGAGGCTGCCTGTTGGATTTTACAGCGTCTATCACAAGACGGAATTTAGTGACTGCATCCACCTTTTTACTGGCGCTTGCCTGTTTATCCCTGATCGCAGTAAGCGCTTCATCATGGGCCGCTGTAATGACTCTTAACTCGTCCATGTTGAATATCTGCTTTTTGCCTTTTATGAACATATCAGAGAAAAAAAGAAGCATTTTTTCAGAATCGCTGTATTTTCCAACCTTCGCCAGCTGCAGGGAATCATCCGATATATCATCCAATTGTCCTAAAACAGAAGAGGAATTGGCGTGAACACTGGAAATGGTTATTGTAAGGAATGCGGCAGCCAGCAACAGAATTTTTTTTATCATACCCCTTGTCCCTCCTCATTTCTCTATACACAATATGAGAACAGGATAGGGAGTATGACCCTTTGTATCCAAAATTATTGGATCTTCAGTGTAAAACGTTTTTCTCTATAACCAAAATAATATCCTGCAAAAATAGAGAGTATACTAAGCCAGAATGTAAAATATCCGATTTCGTTCATATACATCCATAAATCACTGTACCTGGGCATCATATCGAATACATAATCAATGATATCGTTATGAACAGTCCATACAGCTGCTACTGCAAGATGCCAGGCTTTAATTCTGTAAAACGGGGAGTACAAAATGCCCTGAATCGCCATTGCCCCATGTGAACAAATCAGCATATACCCTTCCCATGGAAGATGGCCTGTAGTGGCAAGCGTAAGCAGATTCATGACCACTGCCCATATCCCATATTTGAATAAAGTGAGAAGGGCCAGCGCTTCCATGAGTCCCCAATTTCTTTTCAAGATAAATCCTACAAGGACAAAGACAAAGAAAAGGGTTGCCGTAGGGCTGTCCGGTACAAATGGGAGGAAAATTGCCGGTGTCTCCTTCAACTGATAGCCATACCAGTAATATCCATATATTGTACCAAGAACATTTACAGCCAGAAGCAGTCTTAATGTGTGTTTGTTGGCAAAAAATCCGTATAGCATATTCATTTTCCTACCTCTTCCTGCTAAGTCATTACTTTCAATATATTATTTTATCCTTTTTGCAGATGATTTCATAGCTCCCTCCGCTTTTTGAAGATTAAAAGTATGGTTTTTATGAATCTTCATCCTCTTTCTGGTAAAATAGCAAAAAAACGGCGGTACATACCGAAATCATTTCCTCAGCTGTGCCTGCGGAGCCTCACGCTAATTTTAGCAGCAGTTTCTCACCTTACGCTTTAAGCAGCCTTGCACAATGCAGCACATAAAAACCCCGTACCCGATCCATATATGGATCGGGTACGGGGTTTTGTCTGCAGGTCGTAAGGAAACCGAAAAATCTGCTATTAACAGAAGGACCGGTTCCCGACCTGTCAATTTTAGTCTTACTTGCTTTTTGCTTTAGAAACAAAGTCAGCAAGTACTTTTAGCTGGGCATCTGTTCCTTTAAACATTCCCTTTGGCATGGCTCCCCGGCCGTTTTTCGCTATTTTGGCGATTTCTTCCGGTTTAAGTCCATTGTCCATCAGTGCTGGTGCTGCGCCTCCGCCTGTCAGCTCAGCTCCATGGCAGCTGATGCATCCGTTCGATTGAAACAGTTTATATCCTTCACTGTTTTTATCAATTGCGCTGGCTTTTACAATCGCACCCTGCTTTTTAGCAGCTTTCCAGTCATGATGTGCCGCAGACTGCCAGGTTAGAAACGCAATTGAAGCAACGGCCAAAAGCATGAAACCTGTTGCCAGCGGCCTGCGAGCAGGACGCCTTTCAGGTCCGCGGTCAAGGAATGGAGCCAAAAGCAATGCCCCAAATGCAATGCCCGGAATAATCAGCCCGATCAGATTATAAGGCCCTGAAGCATAAGAATATTTTAATAGCTGATACAGAAACAGGAAATACCAGTCAGGAAGCGGCACATATCCAGTATCTGTCGGATCGGCAATCCGTTCCAGCGGAGATGGCTCAGCAATGGTTACGCATAAATAGCCTACAAGGAAAACAGCCCCGACCATCCATTCCTTTAGAAGGAAATTCGGCCAAAATGCTTCCGTCTTGCCAGGGTATTCCGAATAATCTTTTGGAATATTCGGTTTACGATCTGCAGGAACACGCGAATCGCCTACAAATTTCATACCTTTTCCTCTATGCATTGAACAATCCCCCTCCTTTATGAAAAGGTTATTAATACTAAAAAATCAGAAATTTTACAATGGTCCGGAAATCCCTTGTTTACGGATCATCAGGAAGTGGCCAGCCATTAATGCCAGCAGCGCTGCAGGAAGGAAGAATACATGGATGGCAAAAAAGCGTGTCAGCGTCTGGGCACCGACAATTGTCGGGTCACCGGCTATTAATGTTTTGATGGCTGGTCCGATAAGCGGAACTGATTCTGCAATTGTCAGACTAACCTTTGTAGCAAATAGCGCTTTCATATCCCAAGGAAGCAAATAGCCTGTCAGGCCCAAAGCCAGCATTACGAAGAAAATCAGTACACCGACCATCCAGTTCAGCTCGCGCGGTTTTTTGTATGCGCCCTGGAAAAATACGCGGAGAGTATGTAAAAACATCATAACAATAACCAAGCTTGCTCCCCAGTGGTGCATGCCCCGGACAATTTGCCCGAAAGCGACTTCATTTTGCAGGTAGTAAACAGACTGCCATGCATTTTTAATATCCGGAACATAATACATGGTTAAAAACATGCCGGAAAGAATTTGTATGGCTGTTATGAAAAACGTCAGCCCGCCAAAACAATAAACAAATGCAGAAAAATGATGTGCAGGGTTTACATGTTCAGGAACCTCGTGGTCAGCAATATCCCGCCATAATGGCGTAATGTCTAAACGTTCGTCTACCCAGTCATAAATCTTGTTTAACAATGATTACGCCCCCTTTATTGCGGCTTCTTTGGACCTAAATAAAGAATTCCGTCTTTTTCTTTGGTTTCATACATATCAAGCGGTTTCGCCGGTGGAGTACCCGGTACGTTCACTCCTGCTTTTGTGTACCTGCCATAGTGGCAAGGGCAGAAAAACTGATTTGGGTTGCCTTTGTCTGTGTTCCATCCGACCGTGCAGCCCAAATGCTTGCAAATAGGTGATAAGGCCACGATTTTACCGTCTTTTCCCTTATATACCCACGCAGTGTTTGTAACCTCAGATTCATACCAGCCGTCAACTTCCTTGAAAGAGAAGTCAACACGTTTAGGTTCATCGGTTAAATCGCTGACCTTTTCTTTGGTAGCGACAAAATTGCCGCCAGCGCTCGTTTTAAGAACAGGATCTACTGCAAACCGCACCATTGGCATCAACGCGCTCGCTGCCATAAACCCGCCAACGCCAGTGAGTGTGTAATTAAGGAATTGACGTCGTGAAACATTATGTTTACTCATGCTTTTTCCCCCCTTTATCACTTAACTGAGTCCAAAGGACCAATGAAATAAGAACACTATTAAACTAGGACATTACAATGATATATCAATAATTCGGCAAGGTCAATATTTCTCAGTATAATTTAAGCGCTTACAGAGCCAAATTTCACAAAATTCGAACTAAATGGCTTTTTCCCAATTTAAGGTGAATATTTCCATTACCTGGCGCACTTGTTCACTGACAAGAGAACGCGCCTGCGCAAGTTCAAGATGCTCAAGAGGAAGGGACGGAATCCAGATGAGGCCCCCTTCAAGCTCGCTTTCACATCTTTTCCATTCACTGTCACATGAAAGAAAAAAGACATGCTTGAAATTATTCTCGCGTAATTTTGCAGCCCATGAGTTAGCATAGCTATAATTTCTTTCCTCCCCCATTAAATAGGTCAGCGAAGGCATTAGAAGAATCCTGCCTTTAAATTGCCTTTCAATTTCAGCGGATAATATGGCAAGGAATTCATACATGGAAGAAGATTGCTTCATTTGGCTGTCAAGTGAAATGGGAGCCAGCGGAATCAGGACCGTATCCACAAAATCCTTGGCCCCGTTATACATTTCAATATCAGCAGGTATCCATTTCATTTCATTCACTTCTCCATTCTTTTTAGATGTCATACAATATTTTATCATTATTTCATTAATTTGGCATACCTGCTTTCTACCGTCTTCTCGCCTTCATTTCGAATAGTGATCTCTATTACAGGACAAAAAAACCAGATCCCTTATAAAAACAAGGGATCTGGCAAGGGTAGTCTTTCTTAAA
This sequence comes from Bacillus sp. MUM 13, assembly GCF_001866725.1. NCBI lineage: Bacteria > Bacillati > Bacillota > Bacilli > Caryophanales > Bacillaceae > Bacillus > Bacillus sp. MUM 13. The sequence continues at coordinate 52,586 of NZ_MLYQ01000029.1, read as the reverse complement.
ATGGCCGGCTGATTTCCACTGCGGGATGATGCTCCGCTTTCCGCGGGGCGGGCGGTGAGCCCGCAGGAGTCTCGCACCCTTCGTTCCAGTCAGCCTATTGCTATTATAAAGGTATTAAGACTTTTTAGTGATTTTCCTGTCTAGCATAGACTTTAAACCCTAAGCTATTTCCATGCCGGGTGCTTGTCAGACTTTTTGCAGCTTGAGAAGCTTTTCAGTCAGTGTTTTAAACATTTTTTCGTCGTTGTTGTCAAGCGCAACATCAATTTCCTTTAATATCCTGTCTTTCTGGAAAGTCAGAATGGTATTTTCCAGGAATTGCTCTGCAAGAATCTTATCCTTATCATTGCCTGCCGTGCTTCTCGGCATAAACGGATTATTCTCAAGCACTGAAGCATATTGATAGGAAGAATAAGCAGATTTAAAATTCAGCTGGATAAATATATCTTCTTCCCGGTTAAGGCGAATGTCATGAAATGACTTTTCAGCATCCGTTGTCATGATATTTGACTTATAAAATCTGAAAGGAGCTTCATCAACACAGTGGGTTGACATGATCAGGCCCCGCGGGCAATACTGTGCATGCTCCACAAAATGAACTTTTTTCATCAGCTGGTCATGGCTCATCAGGTAATTTAATATCCAGACGCATTCCCTTCTTTTCAGCTGATAATGATTTAAAAACCACCGAATAAAATCTTTCTTTTCGTTCACAGATACAGGGGCAGCCACCATGAGTTCCCTCCTCTGTATTAGATTTTCCCACCCTGGCTAACCTACATTGAATCAGGTTCTTCTGCAAGCCGTTCTAGCATCATTGCATAATCATCGTTTGCAGGATTCATTTTCGCAAGCTTAGTAAATATTTCTCTGGAGGTATGGCGGTCTCCTTCTTCAATTAAAAAGAATCCGTAATCTTCTAGAAAATCTTCATTGCTGTTAAATGAATTATATGCTTTATGATAGCTCTTTAATGCCTCTTGATATTGCTCATTTTTCTGATAGCTTACTGCAGCCATCCATTCAAACTGGGGATCGTCTTCTCCATATTCCCTTACACTTCCGATGCATTCAAGCACTTCATCATATCTTTCTTCATGCATCAGCAATTTGATAAGAGTCAGCACCGCTTCAAGGTATCCTGGATCAATGGCAATCGCCTCTCTGAATAATTTCTCTGCATCTTCTGAAACTCCTTTTTTCAGGGCGATTTTTCCGCCAAAAAAATAAAGCTCCTTATTAAATTCATCTTCCCGGATTCCTTCCTTTACAGTTTCAAGTGCAGAATCCAGGTCTTCAAGATGTTCGTATGTTTTTGCAAGGTGCAGATAAAGTGAATGATACTCTTTATCCAGTTCCTTCAATTCAGTGAACTTTGCTGCCGCCGTTTGATACATGCCCGCCTGGTAGGCTGTAAAGGCATATTCAAATAAAGTGTTGATCTCCAGTTTGTCCTTCAGGGCCTTTTCAAAGTACGGAAGAGCTTCTTCAAACTTCCCGGAGGTGCTTAGTGCCTCTGCAACTCTTTGATTCACATTAGTGCCGCCTATCTCTTCCTGCTGCTCCAGCACCTTTATGTAGCTTGACACGGCATCCTGGTCTCTTCCCTGCTGGTAATAAAGCTCTCCCAATGCAAAATCAATGAGGACTTCGTCCGGCAGCAGTTCCTTTGCTTTCAGCAATTTTCTTTCGCTGACTTCGTCCATTCCCTGAAGCTGGAATAAATCAGCTTCCAGCAGCAGTGCACTTGGATAAAGGTCATCATCAGGACTAACTTTCTCAAGCAGCAGCATGGCTTCATCTTCCTGGTCCAAATCAATAAGAATTTCAGCAAGGGAGACAATAAGCTCCCCTTCATTAGGGTGCAGCTTGAGCAAGTGCTCAAATATATCTTTTGCTTCCTCAATAAAACCCAGCTGAAGCATTTCATCTGATAAAACCAGCATATCCTCAGCTGATTCAGAGGTTTTAATTCGATTTATATGAACAAAGGCATCTTTTAATTCACCTTTTTTCAAATGTTGAATGGCTTTATCCACTATATTCATGAAATTTTCCTTCCTGTGATAGTCAGTCTGCACCTGCAGTCTTCGGCGAAGTTAAAAAATCGCAGCAGGAAGCCGTGACTGGCATCACTTAGTGCTTAGCACTTTTTACTTCAGCTGCAATATTTCCGCTGCCTGACTTATCGCATTATTAATGCTGCGCTTATAAGTTTATCATAATTACGTTCGGCATTTCCATTCACACTCCTTGCCTGCCTGTATTTTCACAATTCGTAATTCATGGCTTCTTCAGTACAATACGATTTTCCTTTCAATCTATGGCCAATAATCCAGCGCCTCTCTTCCTTTTTCACGGAAAAGGGGCGCTGATGTTCTTGAGTCCCTGACAAGCAAAGCCTGATTGATGCCAGAAAAGCCGTTTTTCTGGAGAAATCTGAAAAAATGATAAAAAACACCAGGCAAAAACCTGGTGCTACGATGGAATGAGTGTATTTAAATGATCGAAAAACTGCGGATAGGAAACTTCTATTGCCTCAGAGTCAGTAAGATTCATTTCTCCTTCTGTAATGAGCCCTGCTATTGCCAGCATCATACCTATGCGGTGGTCTCCGTGGCTCGAAACAGTATTTCCGGCAAGGGGTTTTCCGCCTTTGATAATTAACCCGTCATCAGCAGCCAGAATATCAGCTCCCAATTTGGATAACTCTCCTGCAACTGTGTCAATCCGGTTTGTTTCTTTTACCTTTAATTCAGCGGCATCTTTAATGATCGTCGTTCCGCTTGCGTGTGCAGCAAGCAGGGCTATGATCGGTATTTCATCAATCAATCTTGGAATCAGGCTGCCGCCTATGGTTATCCCCCTCAATTGAGAAGATCTGACGGTTATTGTGCCGTATGGCTCACCTGATTCTTCTGCTTGATCAATAGTCATATCAGCTCCCATTTCCTTCAATACATCAATGATGCCGGTTCTGGTAGGATTCAGGCCTACATTTTCAAGGACCACTTCACTATTTTCCGTTATGGCCGCTGCGGCCATAAAAAAGGCAGCAGATGATATGTCACCGGGAACAGAAATATGTGTACCTTTTAATTTCTGGCCGCCTTTAATCGTAATTTTATGGCCGTCTTTTTCAATTTCCCCTCCGAAAAGCGCAATCATTCTTTCCGTATGATCCCGTGTTTTCTCCGGTTCAATAATCACTGTTTCCCCTTCGGCCTGCAGTCCAGCGAGAAGGATGGATGATTTGACCTGTGCACTTGCAACAGGCAGTTCATAATGGATTCCGCGAAGCTGTCCCCCCCTAAGTGATAATGGAGTGAAGTTCCCATCTTTCCTGCCGTCAATTTTGGCACCCATTTGGCGCAATGGCTGAACGACGCGGTTCATTGGCCTTTTTGCAATAGAAGAGTCACCTTGTATAGAGACATGAAAGTCAATTCCAGCTAAAATTCCCATCATGAGACGAATCGTTGTTCCAGAATTGCCCACATCAAGCTGCTCAGTAGGCTCTATTAACCCTTCCAGCCCTTTCCCGATAATAGAAACAGAATCCCCATCAGCGGAAATTTGGACGCCAAGTGCCTTAAAGCATGAAATCGTGCTCAGGCAATCTGCACCCGGCAAGAAATTTTCAACAGTGGTCTTGCCTTCAGCAATTGACCCAAACATGATGGACCGATGTGATATAGATTTATCACCCGGTACTTTAATAGATCCCCGCAATGAGGAGATTTTAGTTTGAAGCTTTCTCGTATTCACTGACATCCCCCTATTTGTATATTAAGCCAGGATTGTTTCATAGTCGGTTAACCTGCCTATGCAAGCTGCTGCTTTCTCCCTGTCATCATCTGTCTGGAAGCTGATGACCAGCACTCCGTAGATTTCTTCTCTAGTCTCGAGAATCCTGATGTTTGTTATGCTGATTTCTTCATTTGCCAAATAGCCGGTTATTTCTGAAATGACACCTGCAAAGTCCGGGATATTTATATATAAATCGTAAAATGCAGGAATGGCTCCCTTTGCACTTTGAGGCAATTCATCCCGAAATGATTTAGCATTTTTAAAAAACCGGTGTATTTCCGTGCTGTCTTCTGCTTCCATAAATCCTTTAACTTCGTTCATCATGTCAAGCCAATCTTCCATAAGTGCAAGCAGGACATCTTTGTTATGCAAGAGGATATCGCGCCACATGTCAGGACTGCTAGAAGCAACCCTTGTTATATCCCTGAACCCTCCTGCAGCGAGCCTTGCAACCAGATTATTTTCTTTGCTGTAGCCTTCCGCCTGTTGAACAAGGCCAGCGGCTACAATATGAGGAAAATGGCTGATGACGCCTGTCAGCAAATCATGTGTCTCAGGGGAAACAACAAGAAAATTGGCCCGAGTGCCAATGAGCCACCCCTTTAATTTTTCCACATGCCTATCCTCAATCCCCATTCCGGGAGTAAGAAGATAGAAGGCATTTTCAAAGAGGTTATCTTTCGCAGCACCAGCACCGCTTTTATGCGAACCTGCCATAGGATGGCCGCCTATGAAGGTGATTCCGTTTGCGGAAAGTTTTTCAGCTCTTTTCACAATGGTGCTTTTGGTGCTTGCTGCGTCTGTAACCAGCACCCCCGGCTTTAGAGGAAGACTGGACAGTGCATCCAGGACTTTTTCTGCCGCTGTTACGGGAACGGCAATGATGATCAGATCTGCCTCAAGGGATCCTTCCTGCAGGGAATCGGCTGATTCATCTATAATTCCAAGCAGCTTCGAAAGTTTGATATTCTTTTCACTGATATCATATCCCGTGATTTCAGCATCGGGATGTCCCATTTTAATGTTTTTTGCCAGTGATCCGCCTATTAGACCCAATCCGATGACAAATACTTTTTTGGCCATGTTTTCCCCCCGCTTTTTTTTAATGTTGCCGGTCAGTGTCAGCTTAAGCAAAAAATGCAGGAAAACTGCCATTCATAAAATGCAGGCCAATTGTTTAAGTCCGGCTATATGATCTTAACGATTAACCTGCAGGGCATTAACTCATAACACTGTGTCAGCGGCATCTTTTTCGTTTGCAGTTTTTACATACTCTCTCATCACTTGGATGATTTCTTCATTTTGCTCATGCGATCCGATTGTAATGCGGAGACTTGTAGGGAAGCCAAGATTTTTTCCGGAACGCGTGATAAATCCGCGCTCGAGCAAAAACTGGAATACTTCATCAGCATCTCTATTAAAATCTATTAATATGAAATTCCCCTGTGAAGGGTAATAGAAAAGATTTTGTTCTGCGCAGAAAGCATAGTACTGTCCGAGTCCTTCACGGTTCACCCGCTTGCATGTTTCAACGAATTCCTGATCTTCCACTGCAATCATAGCGGCCCTTTGGCCAAGGGTATTGACGTTGAAAGGTTCTCTTGCAGGCTCCAGTTTTTTAATGATATCTTCATTCGCCATTCCATATCCTACTCTTAGGCTTGCCAAGCCGTAAATCTTGGAGAAAGTCCGCAGCACGATGATATTTTGATATTCATTGATCCAATTTGACGGATCAGGAATGTCATCAGCAACTGCATACTCAAAATATGCTTCATCCAAAACAACGAGCACATCGCTTGGAACAGCATCCAGAACATTCCGCAGATCAGTCTCGTTTATGTAAATGCCAGTAGGATTGTTTGGTGAACATAGCCATAGGACTGCTGTATTTTCATCAATGGATAACAGCATTTTTTCTAAATCATGCGCCCCGCCGATCAGCGGAATTTCCCTGATTTCTGCCCCCTCAAGGACGGCATTATGGCGGTACTGGGGAAATGTCGGCGCAGCCATGACTGTGTTCAGACCAGGTGCAAGCAGGCTGCGTGAAATCATCTGAATGATCTCATCTGATCCATTCCCGAAAATCAATTCTGTTTCCTTCACCCCTGCATGCCGGGCAACAGCTGTTCTTAACAGTGTGGCATAGCCGTCTGGATAAAGCGCAAGTGATTCATTGAACTCAGCTAAATATTGCTTAACTTTGCCGGAACTTCCAAAAGGGTTTTCATTTGATGCAAGCTTTGTAATCTTGTCAAGGCTATATTGCCTCTTAACTTCCTCAATTGATTTACCAGGCTGATAAGGCTTTAAGGTAAGAACGGCTTCTTTCCATTTCATCATGACCACTCCTTTTTTTCATCACATTAAAGCGATAAAGATAATTAAATTATATCACAGTATGCTGCCTGTTTAGCTTGTATCTATAAAAACAGTTCTTGGCAGGCCACCCTTTTACCTCCCACAGCAAGCGGGAAATTTCATTTTTTTGCAGTCAGACGTTTAGATGTATTACATCATGCTTCCTTTAAGTCCGGACGCAAGGCCACAGCTTTCTCCTGATAAACATGCAAAATATCCTGCTGACTTTTTTCTGTATTCCAGTGCACCATCATCCTTATACAGCCAGGCAGGGATCCCGCCACAGGAATCTCTGTCATGCACATGACAGGAACGTATTTCCATCCTTTTACCTGCCGCAGAGCCTTTGCCGGAAAAGCGGATGAAATGTCTTCTGTGACAGAAATGAAAACAGAAGCTACCAAGTCTGGTTCAATTCCATTTGCTGAAATCATTTCAGACAGTAATTTCTCTGATGCATCGATCACGTCTTTTTCTGTGTCTCTATTTACTGTTGTTGCCCCTCTGACTCCTCTAATCATTTCTCGCCCTCCCTTGTTTACTTGCCGGTGTACATGGAATCTAAATCAGCCAAAATAAGTGAGGCCGGCATATCAGCGAGCAGCGGTGAACCTATTTCGTTTAAAAGAACAAATGTCAGATTTTCCGAAACGGTTTTTTTATCTTTTTTCATTAACTCCACAAGAGGCTTTTTACCAAGCTGCTTCGGTACTTCAGTCTGATAGCCAAGCTTCTTCACCCAGCTCAGGAATTCCAATTCATCAAATTGCAGGTTTTTATATTTTTTGCTGAGGTACAGGGCAAAAACCATACCGATCAAAACTGATTCACCGTGTGTGAAGTTTCCATACCCCATCAGCTTTTCAACCCCATGGCCAAGTGTATGCCCAAAGTTCAAATATGCCCGGACCCCTGTTTCCTTTTCATCAAGGCCAACAATTGACGCTTTGATATTTATTCCTTTTTTAATGACAGTCTGATATTGCCCGCTGCTTATGGACCGTAAATCCGTGATATTCTCTTTCAGCCAGTGATAAAAATTGCCATCCGCTATCAATGCATGCTTGATCACTTCTGCAAAACCTGACCTAACCTCCCCTAGAGGGAGTGTGGTTAAAAAATCAAGGTCATAAAATACAGCTTCAGGCTGATAAAAAGTCCCTATCATATTTTTCCCCTCTGGATGGTTGATGGCAGTCTTCCCTCCAACTGCACTATCATGTGCAAGCAATGTCGTGGGAAGCTGTATGAATGGAATGCCCCTCATAAAGGTTGAAGCCACAAACCCTGCCAAATCTCCAACAGCACCTCCGCCTAAAGCAAGGATGAGAGATTTTCTGTTCAGATTATTTGCCAGTGCGAATGTATGGCACTCAAGAAAGACTTCAAACGTTTTGGCAAACTCCCCTTCCGGTACAAGTATCGACAGCACGTCTTTCCCTGTACTGGACAGGGTGCTTTTTACCTTATCCAAATGAAGCCCGGCCACTTTTTCGTCAGTGATGATTAAAATCTTATTAGCCCAAGCCGCATGTTCTTCAATAAATGCCGGCAGGTTTGCAATAACACCTTCACCGATAAAAACAGGATAATTTTTTGACGAAGTTTTGATATCGATCCTGTCCATGTATTAAAACCCCTTAATTTCTTCTCTGTATGCCTTCAGATAGCTTGCAAGCTGGCCGAATTGATCAGAGGGGAATTGTTCGGCAATTGCTGCCGCAAGCTCCCAGGCCACCACTGCTTCAGCCACAACAGCTGCTGCAGGAACAGCACAGCTGTCACTTCTCTCAACACTTGCCTGGAATGTTTCCTTGGAATCAATATCCACGCTTTTTAAAGGCTTATATAAAGTGGGGATCGGCTTCATTACACCGCGCACGACAATAGGCATGCCTGTAGTCATACCGCCTTCAAAACCACCAAGGCGATTGCTAGTCCTGTAATAGCCTCTTTCTGGATCCCACGCAATTTCATCATGCACCTCACTGCCAAAGCGATGGGCAGCTTCAAACCCGATGCCAATTTCTGTGCCTTTGAAAGCATTAATACTCATGATTGCAGCTGCAAGCCTGGCATCGAGCTTGCGGTCATAATGCACATAACTGCCGACTCCAGCTGGCATTCCCTCCACAATCACTTCCACAATTCCTCCAATGGAATCGCCATTTTTCTTGGCATCATCAATCGCATCCATCATATTCTGTTCTGCACTTTTATCAAAGCAGCGGACAGGCGATGCTTCCGTTGCTTCCTTCAGTTCTTTCAGAGAGCTGTATGGAAGTGATTCCGCCTTAATGCCGCCAATTTCAAGAACCTGTGAAGCTATTTCAATACCAAGCAAAGATAACATCTTTTTCGCCACTGCTCCTGCAGCAACCCTTACCGTTGTTTCACGTGCTGAAGATCGTTCAAGTACATTGCGCAGATCTCTGTGTCCGTATTTAATTCCGCCGTTTAAATCCGCATGCCCTGGACGGGGCCTGGTTATTTTTCGTTTAACTTCTTCTGCTTCTTCTTCACTGATAGGTTCACTGCCCATAATTTTGGTCCAGTGTTTCCAATCTTTGTTCTCTACAACCAAGGCAACCGGCGAGCCCAGTGTATAACCATGCCGTATGCCTGAGGCAATGAAGGCCTGGTCTTTTTCAATTTGCATCCTGCGTCCGCGGCCATGTCCTTTTTGCCTCCTGACCAGTTCTTCTGTAATATCTCCTTCTGTAATCGGCATGCCTGCAGGCAAACCTTCGATTATCGCAGTAAGCTGCGGACCATGTGATTCTCCAGCTGTTAAATATCTCAATTTCCTTCACTCCTTTTGTGCTGTAAAGCGTGTATGTACTAATATAACACATTTTATCATGAAACGGCCTGCGATACATTAAAAAATTCTTCCGGTCATCTAAAAATAACCTATTCATGCTCTATTCTAATTTTGGGCGCCATGCAGCAGCTGTCTATAAAAGGCTGTTTTCGTAAACTTTGCTGCTACCTGAACAAGGGGTTGCTCCGCTCCAGGATGCTCGCTTTCCGGGGGGGCGGTGAGCCTAACAAGCAAAGCTTGCGGGGGATCTCACCTTCCCGCTAATCCCACACTGTCACACCTTACACTCCAATCAAGTAGGGTTTAACAACAGGTTCGCTTCACAGAACAATTAAAAACAACAATCTTTAAGAAAAGAGCCCTATAAAAAAAAGGCTGAGTATCCACAAATAGGATACACAACCTCATTATAAATCATTAAAATGCCGAAAAAAACTTTTCCATCTCTGAAAGACAGTAATCTAAATCTTTTTATAGAAAAAAGTATCTTCAGTTTCAAATTCAAATTGTGAGGGGTTGAAAATCTGCTCCGTGCTTCCTACAAAGAAAACTCCTCCGCTTTTTAATGATTCACTGAATTTTTTGTATAAAGAGTTTTTGGCTTCTTCCGTAAAATAAATCAGGACGTTCCTGCATACAATCAAATCATACTGAGATTGAAACCTGTCTGCAAGCAGATTGTGTTTCTGGAAAGTGACGGTTTTTTTTATCTCATCTGATACCAGATAATATTCTCCTTCTTTTGAAAAATGTTTGTTCTTCATTTCAGGCGGCACTTCATTTAATGACCGCTCAGGATAAACACCTGTTTTGGCCCTGGCCAATACATTCTCATCAAGATCTGTGGCAAATATCTCTATCTGTGAAAGCGGGAGCCAGCGGGAAAGCACCATGGCAATTGTATAAGGCTCTTCCCCTGTTGAACAAGCAGCGCTCCAGATTTTCAGTTTTTTTGAAGATCCGATCAAACGGGGCAAGATTTTTTTCTCAAGCACTTCCCAGCGTTTTGCATTGCGGTAGAACTCAGAAACGTTGATAGTAATCCTGTCCAGGAATTCGTGAAGAAGGGCAGGATTTCCTTGAATATCGCGAAAATATTCCCCAAAGGATTTGAAGCCTTTTTTTTCATAAAATGATGTTAACCGGCGTTTCATTTGTGCTTCTTTATAAAGTGACAAATCAATTCCGGTCAGATTTTTAATGCTGATGATAAATTGTTCATAATCCCGTGGCATACTCCAACGACTCCCTGTTAATTTTTCCATCTAAATAGGTATATCGGATCAAATGGCGCATAATTTATGTTTCTGGAGATTTTTGTTCATTTTAAAGGGCTGTTCGAAACTTTGCTGCTATGGAACAAGGGTTAATTTCCGCTCCAGGATGCTCGCTTTCCGCGGGGCGGGCGGTGAGCCTTACAAGCAATGCTTGCGGGGTCTTACCTTCCCGCTAATCCCGCACTCTCGCACCTTGCACTCCAATCAGCCCGGTTTAACAACGGGATCACTTCACAGAACATATTAAAAAACAGGAATATTCAAGAAAAGAGTCTTAAAAAAAATAAGGCCAGAACTTTAAAAGTTCTGGCCTTGATAAACCTATTTTCAGTATACCCACTCGTTAATCAGCTTTGAATATTCTACTAGTTCTTCTTCTTTAAAGAAAAGGCCAATTTCGCGAACAGCGCTTTCAGCAGAATCAGATCCGTGAATAATATTCTTGCCTACAGTTACTGCGAAATCGCCGCGGATTGTGGCAGGAGCTGAATCCTTAGGATTTGTAGCGCCCATCATTTGGCGAGCAGTGCTAATGACATTTTCACCTTCCCATACCATCGCGAATACAGGGCCGGAAGTGATGAAATTAACTAGTTCACCGAAGAATGGACGTTCTTTATGTTCACCATAATGCTTTTCTGCAAGCTCCTGAGAAATGCGCATAAGCTTTGCTCCTGCAAGGTGGAAACCTTTTTTCTCAAATCTTGATACGATTTCACCGATTAAGTTACGTTGTACGCCATCAGGCTTGACCATTAAAAACGTCTTTTCCATAATTGTCCACTCCCACTATGTATTAAGTGATTTGCCTTTTTCAGGCAGTCGTTGAAATATTATCATGGTTTGCTGGAATACGCAATATATACCCCTAAAACTTTCTTTTGCCAATATTTTTGGCAATTTCGGATAGTGCTCTTTTTGCCCTGATGGAGGGTAATCCGTCTAACTCCCTAAAAGCTTTATCCAGATAGGAACTGCTTATTTTTGATGCTTCATCAATGGCTCCCGATTTCTTAATGGCATCGATGATTTCAGGCATTTTATCAGCATCCATTCCTTCATGGACTGTTTCTATCAAAGGCTTTAAACCATGTGATTTCATGGCTATCAAAACAGGCAGAGTGATGTTCCCCTGGATCAGGTCACTTCCTGCAGGCTTTCCGAGATCTTTCTCTGATGATGTAAAGTCAAGAATATCATCTGTGATTTGATAGGACATGCCGACATAATACCCGAAACGGAATAATTTTTTATGTATTTCTTCATCTGCCCCCGCAGCCAAGGCCCCAAGCTGGCAGCTTGAAGCAATCAGAAGAGCTGTCTTGCGGCGGATTCTTCTCAGATAAGTCCGCAGATTTTGTTCAAAGTAAAATTTATGCTGGATCTGCTCGATTTCTCCGACACACAGCTCCACCATGGTATGAGAAAGGATTTGATGAGCAAGGGGGTCAGATATCTGCGTCATCATTTCAAGCGAGCGGGCAAATATGTAGTCGCCTGTATACATAGCGACTCGGTTATCCCATTTCGATTTAATGGTAGCAGTTCCTCTGCGCAAATCGGAATCATCCACAACATCATCATGCACAAGTGATGCAGTATGAATGAGTTCAAGCGATACAGCAACATGTTTTACAACATGAATATCATAGTTCCCAAACTGTGCAGCCAGCAATACAAAAACTGGGCGAATCCTTTTTCCGCCTGATTGCAGCAAATGCAAAGACGCTTCTGTTAAAACAGGAGATTCAGCCTGTATGGCAGCCTCTAGTTCTTTTTCAATTAATTGCAGATCCGTATTCAAGAAAGAATACAACATTTTAAATTTCATAAACTCCACCCAGCTTTGCAAATGCTTTTGCTACTATTTATCAGTTTTATATCCAAAATGCGAGGCAGCTACTCCTCCGGTATGGGCTTTATAACTTACATTGGCAAAGCCTGCTTTTTTAAACATTGCTTCCAATTCTTTCATGCCGGGAAAATCACGGGCAGACTCCTGAAGCCATGAATATTCGCTGAAACTTTTAGCAAATAATTTCCCAAAAAGCGGCATAATGAAACGGAAATAGAAATAATACATTTGTTTGAAACCGGCCATTGTCGGCTGGGAGGTTTCAAGGCATACAGCCATTCCGCCGGGTTTAAGGACACGGTACATTTCCTCAAGCACTGTCATGTAATCGGGAACGTTTCTAAGCCCGAAGCCAATTGTCACATAATCGAAACTATTATCCTCAAACGGCAGTTCCATTGCATTGCCATGTATAAGAGTAATGTTGTCCGATTTAAGGTCCTTCACCTTTTGTTCGCCGATTTTCAGCATGTTTTTGCTGAAGTCAAGACCCGTGACCTTGCCTTTCGGACCTGTTTTTTCAGCAAGCGCAATGGTCCAATCAGCTGTTCCGCAGCAGACATCCAGAGCTTTCGATCCAGGTTTAACATCCATTACCTGCATCGTGGCTTTCCGCCATTTTATATGCTGTTTAAAGCTGATGACAGAATTCATCGCATCATAATTTCCATATATTTTCTCAAATACATGATGGACTCTTTCTTCTTTTGATTCCAAATCGCTTACCCCTCTTCCACGAATGAACTTGCTGCAACGGCTGTCTGTTCAAGGATTGCACTTACTCTCTTTTTTAGCAGGCTAGCTGGAGAAAGCTTGTCCGCCGCCTGTTTGGCTGACTTTTGTGCATATATGATGCAGTGGTCCATTTTATTCAGCAGGAAGTTTCTTTGTTCTTTTGACAATTCGCTGTATTTGTCTTTATTGGAAAAGGAAATCTTCGCAAGAATTTCCATGGCAAGTGACTTACCGCCAGTTAAAAACCTGTCTTTTTCCGATTGAAGCCGGTTCAATAATAGCAGGCTTCGTGATAATTCCATCCAATGAGGCAATTTATAAAGATCGGCTGTTTTATATATCAAAGAGGATTCAATTACGCCCAGGCTATGCAGCAGGCCGGAAGTTTCATCTATCGTCTTTTGATATAAGGAGATTTTATGCTCGTTCATATCCTTTGTCGCACTGGCCAATATGCGGATTAAAGGCAGGTTTTCTACATCTGCCAGGATCTGATAATATAAACCGCTATAAAAGTCACCAGCCAGGACAGTCAGCTGCCGGGTTCTGAGCACTTTACCGCTTTCGCCGCTTTCCACAGAATTCGTGACGTTCTCATGCGTATCAAGAGCGACCTGCATCAGCATGGCAGATAAGATGCTGCTGTTTTTGTCTTCTTCAGGCATATCCAATTCATTGAATAGGCCCCATAAGAGCAGCAGTTTATCTTCATCGATTATAGGCTTATCCAGGAACTCGGCCAGATATGGATGATTTGCCTTTGATTCAATCATTCCTTTTAATTTTGTTAAAAGATTGTTTATATTTAACAATTGAGATCACCTTGCATCCCCGTAAGATAATTTTGATTATTGTTCAGTTTAGTGTTCTTGCCGTTTAAAAAACCCACATCATTATAACATAAAAATATTAGGTTGGTACTTTGAACACATTATTTTTGCAATAAAGCAACTGAACGGTATGCATTACGGCAATATAGCAAGTTCCCATGTGATAGGCGCCAGGATATTTTTCAAAAATAGAATAATATCCGGTCATCCTTATTTGTCAGAAGAACTCTTTTTTGACTCGCTTTCAATTTCTCCATACGGAGTATAAATTTTAGCATGTCCTCTTATTTTAATCGCAGACGTATGCTCAGTGAATTGGGCAATCATCACTTCCCCGGAGTCCAGCTTTTCAGAGTGATGAAATTTTGTATCCGTACCCCGTGTAAGCCCAATGACGTTGACGCTGTCTTCTATCGCTTTTATTACTACAAAATCATTCATGATTTTCTCTTCCACTATTACCCGCCGCCTTTCACTTGGATTACCGGTTAATTTTTGATGAATGACAGCACTTCAGATCTGGTGCGATGGTCTTCAGCAAATACTCCCCTTACTGCAGAAGTAACGGTTTTTGCACCAGGTTTCTTGACTCCGCGCATTGTCATGCACATGTGCTCCGCTTCCACAACCACCATTACACCATGCGGCTCCAGCTGTTCCATTATGGAGTCTGCTACAGTAGAAGTGATTCTTTCCTGCAGCTGCGGTCTTTTCGACACAGCCTCTACTGCTCTCGCCAGCTTGCTTAACCCAGTAACACGGCCGTTTTTAGGAATATAAGCAACATGGGCATTACCGTAAAAAGGCACAAGATGATGTTCACAAACAGAATAAAACGGGATATCCTTCACGAGCACCAGCTCTTCATGGTCCTCGCCGAATATTGTTTGAAAGTACTCCTTTGGATCCTGGTTCAGGCCGGAAAAAATCTCTTCATACATCCTTGCAACCCGCTTCGGTGTATCCAGCAATCCTTCGCGCTCAGGATCTTCTCCGACAGCTTCCAGTATCATCCGTATTGCTTCTTCTATTTTTTCATGGTTTACATTTGCCATGGTTCATCCTCCTAAAATCAATTATTCATTATGTATATCACAATCGTATCCATGATTGCCCTTCTGGCTCTCGGGGCAGAAATAGGATTTCCGATTTACCGAAAAATTTGGCATATGATCTATTTTAGCAAATAACCCAGCTGTAATGTATCTTATCACACTTTAAAAATAAGAAGCAAAAAGGACCACGCTTTGTTTCACGTGGTCCTCCTTTAACGCTAACAGTCAGTATGTAATTACTTAACAGCGTCTTTAAGTGCTTTACCTGGTTTAAATGCCGGCACTTTGCTTGCAGCGATTTCGATTTCATCGCCAGTTTGAGGGTTGCGCCCTTTACGAGCCGCACGCTCACGGACTTCAAAGTTGCCAAAACCAATTAATTGAACTTTATCTCCACTTTTCAAAGCGTCTAAGATTGTATCAAAAACAGCATCAACAGCTTTCGTAGCGTCTTTCTTAGAAAGCTCTCCTGCTTCTGCAACTGCGTTAATTAATTCTGTTTTGTTCATGCCATTCACCTCCTCCCAAAGAACTTTATAAAAAATCATTATTACAAACACTGTATAATAGTGATTTGTTACTTTTAGCTGCAACACTAACCCTGTCCATTAACAAAAAAACGATGGCAGTTTAGCATTGGCATACCCGGAAAAGGACCGGGAACATGCATTAGTCAGGTTAAAATGGCGTCTTTACGCGTTTTCTGTATGTAGATTATCATAAATGTTATTCTCTTAGCAAGGAAATTCAAAAAATAATGGGAATCTTTTCATAAGAATTTGCATATATTAAAATTTTTTCCTTCTGCACACCTGATTCTTTCCCTAAATAAGGTCGTGTAAACACTGTAAATTGTTTAAAACACAGATATAACAAGGGGTTTACCACTTCATTTGTGTTTTTTTTATGAGCAGTTTACGTAAGACTTTTCTGCTTACGGGACAGTATCGCTGATTTCCGCTCCAGGATGCCCGCTTTCCGTGGTCGGGCGGTGAGCCTCACAAGCAATGCTTGCAGGGTCTCACCTTCTGGCTAATCCCACAGTAGTCTCGCAGCTTACACTCCAATCAACCCGGTTTAACAACAGGATCGCTTCACAGAACGCATTAAAAAACAACAATCTTTAAAAAAAGAGCCTATATCCAAAAAAAGATCAATCCACAATGGAATTGATCTCATGCCTGTTCTATAAAATGATGGCTATCAGGCCGCCCGAACCTTCGTTGATGATTCTTTCAAGTGTTTCCTTCAATTTATACCGTGCATTTTCAGGCATTAGAGATAGCTTAGCCTGGATTCCTTCTCTCACGATAGAGCTCAGGCTCCTGCCGAAAATATCGGAATTCCAGATAGACAATGGGTTATCTTCAAAGTCCTGCATTAAGTATCTGACAAGCTCTTCACTTTGTTTTTCTGTACCGATAATCGGTGCAAACTCTGATTCAACATCTACCTTAATCATATGAATGGACGGCGCGACAGCCTTCAGCCTGACTCCAAAACGGGAGCCCTGCCGGATAATTTCCGGTTCATCGAGGCTCATATCATTCAATGAAGGAGCTGCAACCCCGTACCCTGTCTGCTTCACCATTTTTAGAGCATCTGCCACCTGATCGTATTCTGCTTTAGCATAAGCAAAATCCTGCATAAGTGACAAAAGATGATCTTTCCCCCTTATTTCAACGCCGACTATTTCTTTTAAAATATCATCATACAATTCGTCAGGCGCGTATAAATCAATTTCCGCGACACCCTGCCCCATTTCAATTCCCGCAAGGCTTGCATGATCAATAAATTCAAAATCGTTGAAGTGGCCCACAACACGGTCCACATCCCTTAACCGTTTAATATCTTTCACTGTTTCTTTAACAGCTTCCTGGTAGCTTTCACGAAGCCAGTGATTCTCCCTCAGCACCATTACCCAGCTTGGAAGATTAACATTCACCTCAAGTACAGGGAATTCATACAGTGCTTCCCTGAGCACACTGTATACATCCGTTTCCCTCATTCCCTCCACGCTCATCGCAAGGACTGGAATATCGTATTTATCCTGAAGATTTTCCTTCAGAGCAACAGTATCAGGATGGTGCGGCTGAACAGAGTTTACAATCATGATAAAAGGCTTCCCAACCTCCTTCAATTCTTCGACAACACGTTCTTCAGCCTGGAGATAATCCTTACGCGGTATTTCACCGATCGTTCCGTCTGTTGTAATCAGGACACCTAATGTGGAATGATCTTGAATTACTTTTCTTGTACCTATTTCAGCTGCTTCATGAAAGGGAATGGGCTCTTCATACCATGGCGTATGAATCATCCGGGGGCCATTTTCATCTTCATAGCCCTTCGCTCCAGGCACTGTATATCCAACACAGTCGACGAGCCTGATGTTTACATCAAGCCCCTCAGAAACATGGATAGAGGCTGCCTGGTTAGGAACAAACTTAGGTTCGGTTGTCATGATCGTCTTGCCTGCAGCACTTTGCGGCAGTTCATCCTGGGCGCGTGCCCTGTCAGCTTCTGTGCCAATGTTAGGGATGACAACCAGCTCCATGAACTTTTTAATGAATGTAGATTTACCGGTCCTTACTGCACCGACTACACCTAAATAAATATCACCGCCTGTACGTTCCGCTATATCTTTAAAAATATCTACCTTTTCCAAGGGAACCCCTCCCGCATTTAAAGTCTTGGGATCAATCAATCAGCTTATTTCATTCGGACATTACAAGCATATGATGTTGTCCTAAAAATTTATTCTTCTGTTTTCAGAGTTATGTGCATTCCTCCATACAAAATTTAATTGCCAAAATTGCTTCTGAAATAAGCCAGGGTAGCAGGTACTGCATAAACAGGCGCCCTATCTGGCTGTTTTTGCGCGAATGTTTTTATATAAGGGCAGCTATTATTTAAATAAATCAATAAATAGTCTCCATAACGAATTCCCAGCAGTGCTGCTGGCCATTATGGAAATTTTAGAAGAAGATAAAAAATAACCCTTCTACTACAATATATTTTGCAGAAGAAGGGTTATGACTATTTTGTAAGGAATATCGGCTTATTTGTTTTTGGGTCAATTGTATACGGCAATGAATAGGCTGGCACGAAATCAGAATGTTCCACAAGGATCCTTCTGATATCCTCTCCTTTTTTAAAGGTTTTTTTGTATTTTTGAAGAAAATCGTACAGATCTGGTGTATAGTCCGCAAAAATGTCACCATCGGAATTGATGACCAGCGGCAGCTCTTTTTTAGAGTAAGGGCTCATGACAGCTGGGGCTTCCTTTAATCCAAGCTTTTTATAATCCAGGGTGAAAACATCAGCAGACAGCCTTTCTTTAAATGGAGGGTACCCATGGTCCTGCCTGTAGCTGTTCAGACGCATTGATAGGCTCTGGATAGCATCGGCCAGCCGGACATCAAATAATTTTACTGTCGGATGATGCTCGGGATCAACGAGCACATATTGAAATACCCCGCCTGATTCAAAAGAGTTGCCAGGAGGCTCTGCCATGTACTTAGGGGAAATCCTTGTAAAATCGATAATATATTTTTGATAAATCGGGGTATCTCCCGGCTTCGTTTTTATCGGGAGGATTCCGTCTTCATCCTTTTGAAACTGGTTCACAGCCGTTTGAACGGACTGAATTTGTTCACGATATGGTACGAGATTTTTTGACATCTTTTCATGTGGATACGCACATCCGGCAAGCAACAGTAAAATACATAGTGAAATAGAAATCATTTTTAAGTTTTTCATAGTTTCGCCCCGCCTAATCGGTCGGCCCGCTGAAAACGATGATAAATATTATCAGGCCGGCTAAGATCATAAGTATGTATGCAAAAACAGCAGTAATCAGCTTAAGGAATCCCCTTAATTTATTACGGCTTATGTATATGGCTATAATTGATATTCCCATAAAAAACATGGCTGCAAATGAAATCCACATTTTCTGAAGCGCTGGTGTCATAAATATCACTCCTCTATCCAGGTCATATTATAACATATTCATTTCCTTATATAGAATAAAATAACAAGATGACGTTGCGTGAAGAGCAAAAAAAACAGAAGATATCATGAATAACATCTTCTGTCATCGACTAAATTACCCTTGCCAGGCTGCAATACCAGCTTACTTTCGTTGCATTGTATGCAGGAAAAAGGAAATTTGCATCACTAAATGCCCAATTCATGCAAATTTCCTTTCCTTTCCCTGATAAGGCCTTAACGGTCAATCATTCTTTCTTTCATCCAATATATTAAACAAGTCTTCCATTTCGCCTGTTTTCATGCGATTCATCAAGGCATCAACAGAATCCTTAACATCCTGTCCATTAAACAGCACATTGTATAATGCCTTTGTAATCGGCATGTCCACCTGATATTTTTCAGCCAGCTGATAGGCAGCCTTTGTGGTTCTTACTCCTTCGACAACCATGCCCATACTTTCAAGCACTTCATCAAGGTTTTTACCTTTGCCAAGCATATTTCCCGCTCTCCAGTTCCTAGAATGGACGCTTGTACAGGTCACAATCAGATCCCCGATTCCTGTCAAGCCAGAGAAGGTAAGGGGATTTGCCCCCATTGCCGTTCCCAGACGCGAAATTTCCGCCAGGCCGCGGGTGATCAGCGCTGCCTTGGCATTATCGCCATATCCAAGTCCATCTGTGATTCCAGCAGCAAGTGCAATGATATTCTTCAGGGCGCCGCCTATCTCTACACCAATGATATCTGGATTCGTATAAACCCGGAAATTCTGGTTGATGAACAGATCCTGTATCTTTTCAGCCGTTTTCATATTACGTGCAGATACGGTTACTGTTGTAGGATGGCGGAGGCTTACTTCCTCCGCATGGCTTGGACCGGATAGCACCACAATTTCTTCCAGTAATTCACCCGGAACGGCTTCTTCGATCATTTCTGAAATGCGAAGAAGTGTATCCGGCTCGATTCCCTTGCTGACATGAACGATGATAAGAGGCTGTGATGCTTCTGCTGACGCTTTTGCAAGCACTTCACGTATCGCTTTTGTCGGAACAGCCAAAACCGCAACAGTTACCCCATCCAAAGCCTGTGAGAGGGAATGATACCCTCTAATTCCTTCAGGCAATGTGATATCAGGCAAGTATTTATGGTTTGTATGATGTTCATTGATTTCCGAAATCTGATCCTCATTATGGGCCCACAGCCTCACTTCATGCTGGTTGTCGGCAAGCACCATGGCAAGTGCAGTTCCCCAGCTTCCAGCACCAATGACGGCCACTGTTTGTTTTGTTTCTGCCATTATTAGCACCGTCCTTTTTATTTTCTTTGCCGGCCAAAGATCCTGATTGGTGTACCTTCGAATTCAAAGGCATCACGAATCCGGTTCTCAAGAAATCTTTCATATGAAAAATGCAGAAGCTCAGGATCATTTACAAACACGATAAAGGTTGGAGGCTTTATCGCTACCTGTGTGGTGTAGTAAATCTTCAAACGGCTTCCATTATGCGTCGGAGTCGGGTTCATGGCAACAGCGTCCATCACGACTTCGTTCAGAACGTTCGTCTGCACGCGCAGGGCATGGCTCTCGCTGACTTTATCTATGATCGGCAGCAATGTATGTGTCCGTTTCCTTGTTTTAGCAGATAAATAAACGATTGGAGCATAATCCAAAAACAGAAAATGCGCACGGATATTTTCTTCAAATTCCTTCATCGTCTTTTCGTCTTTTTCAATGGCATCCCATTTATTTACGACGATAATGACACCGCGCCCTGCCTCATGTGCATAGCCGGCAATCTTTTTGTCTTGTTCCCTGATGCCTTCTTCTGCATTCAGGACAACAAGCACAACGTCTGAGCGTTCAATTGCCCGCAAGGCTCTAAGTACACTATACTTCTCTGTACTTTCGTAAACCTTTCCTTTTTTCCTCATTCCAGCCGTATCGATAATGACATATTCCCTGCCATTATATGTATAAGGGGAATCAATCGCATCTCTAGTGGTTCCTTCGATTTCACTGACAATAACGCGGTCTTCGCCAAGAAGCGCATTAACGAGTGAGGATTTCCCGACATTAGGCCTTCCGATTAAACTGAACTTGATAACATCCTCATCGTAATCCTGGCCATTAAATTGCGGAAAATGCTTTGAAGCTTCATCAAGCAAATCTCCAAGACCCAATCCATGTGATCCCGAAATCGGGAATGGCTCGCCGAATCCCAGAGAATAGAAATCATAAATCTGTTCTCTCATTTCAGGATTGTCCACTTTATTGACAGCCAGCACTACAGGCTTCTTCGATTTATAAAGGATTTTCGCTACTTCTTCATCGGCGCCTGTTACGCCTTCACGGCCATTAGTCATAAAAATGATAACATCCGCTTCATCAATGGCAATTTCCGCCTGCTGGCGAATCTGCTCAAGAAACGGTTCATCACCGATATCAATTCCGCCCGTATCAATAATGTTAAAATCATGGTTCAGCCATTCTCCTGAACTGTAAATCCTGTCTCTTGTTACGCCTGGCACATCTTCAACAATGGAAACCCTCTCGCCCACAATTCTATTAAAAATGGTCGATTTTCCAACGTTTGGACGTCCGACGATTGCAACTACCGGTTTTGGCATTGCTTTTCACCCTCTCATAAGCTGTATCTGTTATCATGAAATTCATGAATGCATTCATTATTTTAGTGTAAAGTCTGCATTGTTGATTTCCATCTTTCATTGCGGGTGTACGACGTTTATGTCACACGCAGTCTTAAACAAGACCGCTTCTTGATTTCAGTCCTGTCCCGCAAAAGATGTTAGAAGATCGCAAAATTTTGCATCCTGGCATGCGAACCTGCAAAAATGGCTTAATTGGAAAGGATTCCATCAGCCCTGGCCGTCATGCCCCATGGCTTTGCAGCAGCATGGTTTTTCATTCCTCAGTTCCGCTAACTATCATATAGTATCAAATTTTCAGCTAATCAACAATGATTGTATGAAAACAGCTTGCCCCCCCAAGATCAGTACACAAACTTAAAAGGGATCATTCATTTAGCCCTGTTTCTCCCTTTGACCATATTTCATATAGCTTTGAAGAAGCCCGATGACAGCCTCCATCAGTACCCAGCTTAAGCCCGCTCCCATGATAACCGCTGCTTTATCCAGCCACTCAAAAGAAGCTGCAGGATAAGGCATGCCAATGTGATAGAGGACAGCGGCAAATAAACAGTCTCCAAGCACCAGCCCCAGAATAATGGACAAAATCCTCATTTTCCAGTCTTTAATTAAAAGGATAGCCGTATAATTGATTAAAATGGCCAGTATGGCTGTTTTACTGAATATAACCCATACCGGGTCTAATAGGGCATACATCTCTAAACTTGAATAAGCAAGTGCCAGAATGACACATGTACATATAAAATTAATCTGATTTCTCAGCGGTTTATTTCGAATGGATGCGCATATAACCGCGAAAAGATAAATGGCTGCCGTATTTATGCTGTATCTCTGCACGTCCAGCTGATAACCTGCCAAGGATATTACTGACAGTATGTGAAACAGCAAAACGAAACGGAATTTTATCTTTTTTGGTATAAAAAACATGACAACTACCCAAGACATCCATGCCATCCAATAAAAAAGCAAACCCTCCATACACACGCCTCCTATAGGAAACATTATGTCTGCTTTAATTCAGGATTAAACCTCTGATGAACCTAATACATAATACAGCCATTTTTTAGTCATCTTACAGTAGAAGGGGGTGTGCAAATATGGGAAAAGACCGCCAGGAGAAAAAGTTAAGGGAGAGCAAGCGTGTAGAATCCGACCGTGATCAATCACTGAGCCTTCCAGGAGCAACGAAAATGGAAAGCCCGGAAGAAGCAAGAAAAAGAAATGAACACTAATCTGTTACTGGATTAAGTGCAGAGCCGCAAAAAAAGCCGCCTGTGGGCAAGAAGCGCAAAAAAGCGCTTTTAGCACAGGCGGCTTTTATAAGGTTCTCCGGCTTGTCTGGCAGTCAGCATATGACGTTTATAGGCCAGTCCGCGAGGGAAAATTGACTTTATTTTAACTTCTTCAGCTGGTCGCCAATCATTTCACCCAGCTGGAAACCTTTTGATTCTTCCGGAAGTTCATAGTCAGAATTATACGAGGATGGCTGTTCTTCAAGATCCTTGATGCTAAGTGACAAACGCTGCTCATCTTCATTGACATCCAGGACTTTAACCTTCACGCCTTGTCCCTCTCTCAGCACCTCCTGAGGAGTGCCGATATGCTTATGGGAAATTTGCGAGATATGAACAAGTCCTTCTACTCCCGGCAGAATTTCAACAAAAGCTCCGAAAGTGACTATTCGTTTAACCGTGCCTTCCAGAACAGCTCCTCTTGGGGCTTTTTCAGAAATTCCCTGCCAAGGCCCTGGCAGAGTATCCTTAATGGACAGCGAGATTCTTTCATTATCTCTGTCTACGGAAAGCACCTTGACTTGGACCTTATCGCCTTCTGTTACGACGTCAGAGGCTTTATCCACATGTTTATGGGAAAGCTGGGAGATGTGAACGAGTCCGTCCACTCCGCCGATATCAATGAATGCGCCAAAATCCGTAAGCCTTTGTACAGTCCCTTCAAGAACATCCCCAGATTGGATGGAGTCGAGGACCCTGGATTTTTTCTTTTCCTTTTCATCCTGAACGACCGCACGGTGAGAAAGGATCAGCCGGTTTTTGTCTTTCTCCAGCTCGACAATTTTAAAGGCGAGGGTTTTATCTTTGTAATCAGAGAAGTCTTCTACGAAATAGTCTTCAACCAAAGAAGCAGGCACGAAACCCCTCACTCCAAGATCGACCACCAGCCCGCCTTTAACGACATCCTTGACTTCAGCTTCGAATACCTCCTGGGTTTCGAACTTTCTTTCAAGCTCATCCCAGGCTTTAATCGCCTCGATTTTGCGTTTTGATAGAATAATAGCTTCGTCTTCGACTTTTATTACTTCAAGCTCAAGCTCATCGCCTTCAGAAACTGCATCACTTGCTTTCTCGATATGAAGGCTTGAAAGCTCGCTGATCGGGATGATGCCGTCTGTCTTGCTGTTTTCGACATCAACAATCACTTGCTTTTCTTCAACTTTAGATACCCTTGCTTTTACCTTATCCCCAACCTCATAGCTGTTTACTTCCACTTGGTTCATGTCTTCTGTCATTACGAACTCCTCCTTAACCCATGACTGCTCTGCAGAATTTCTCTTGATTAGGCTATATGCTCTGGACTGAAAGCTTCAGCAGGGAAAAGCCAGCCTTTATAAGAGTGAAATACATAAAGCTTCATATAAATTCATAATTCGGAATAATTCCCCTAATTAATAAATTCCAATAAAATCGCCAAATTGTCAAGCAAGAAGACTTATTTATGCTCAGCAATCAGCTTTCGGATTTCTTCCATAATAATGACAGTGGCTTCATCCGCAGACGTTTTTTGTTCGCGATATTTATTGAAATCAATTGGTTTTCCATAAACAACCTTCAGCCTGCCAAAAAGCTTGTAGGGGCCAATGATGGCGCATGGAACGATTGCTGCCTTTGAACGCAATGCAAAAAAACCGGCACCGGCAAGCCCTTCACCAAGCTCGCCGTTTTTGCTTCTGGTTCCTTCGGGAAACAGTCCAAGAACCCTTCCTTCCTTAAGAAGCGACAGACCCTTTCGAAGGGCTTCCCTGTCGCTCATCCCTCTTTTGACAGGAAAAGCATTGACCCTCGGCAAAATTTCCTTTAAAAGCGGAAGTCGGAACAGCTCCTCTTTAGCCATAAAGTGGATATCTCTGGTTGCCGTCATTCCGACTACAGGGGGATCCAGGTTGTCGATATGGTTTGAACAGATTAAGACCCCTCCTTCTTTTGGTATATTTTCTTTGCCGATGATCCTGACTCTGTAGATGGGTGTTAAAGATGCTTTAACAACGTTTTTACCGAATTTATAAAGATTCAAACCTATCTTGTCCTTTCTTCGATCAATGACATTATTTTCTCAGCCACCTGCTGTATGGACAATGATGTTGTATCTATTTCGATTGCATCTTCTGCTTTCCGCAAAGGGGCAACTTCCCTTTCTGAATCAAGCTTGTCCCTTAATGCGATTTCTTCCTTTAATTTCTCTATGTCAGAAGAAAAACCTTTTTGCTGATTCTCCAAATGCCTTCTTTCTGCACGTTCCTCAACTGATGCTATCAGGAATACCTTAACTTCTGCATTCGGAAGCACGAATGTTCCAATATCCCTTCCATCCATGACAACTCCGCCGCGCTCGCCTATTTTCTGCTGTCTTTTTACCATTTCTTCACGGACAGAACGGTGCTTTGAAGCTTCTGAAACAGAAGCTGTCACCTCAGGATTTCTGATTTCGGATGTAACGTTTTTTCCATCGAGGTAAACAAGCTGCCCTAACTCACTTGGCATTAGCTCAATTTCTGTTTCCATCAAAAGGGAAGATAGGCCATTTTCATCCGACAGATCAATGCCTTCCTGCAGGGATTTATATGTCAAGGCGCGATACATAGCTCCTGTATCCACGTATATGTAGCTGTATTTTTCTGCAACAATTTTAGCCACCGTGCTTTTTCCTGCAGCAGCAGGCCCGTCAATTGCAATCGATATCTTCTTTTCCATAATTCCTCCTGTAATACCCAATCTTGCTGATCGTTTTATTTCTCTTTTTATTTTATCACAAAACACCTGTTTTCTATGAAAAAAGTGTTCTTTTGCAGGCTTCACTTTTTCTGGAAGGATGCAATCTGATTGCAATGCCAATCCCGTTACTTAGAAGTGTTACAGGGAAAAAGGCCCATTTTCTGCACTTACCCCAAATATCCTTCAGAGATAAACTGAATAGCAATTCATTTTATAACAAAAAAAAAGCGGCATACCCGCTTTAATCATCCAACCCACGAAAGGTTTCTATGACTTTCGAATAATTATTGCTGTTTACACCCTCATAACGGACCAGTTTATTCAACTCCCTGGGTGCGGCCTGATTAAACCAGATCTGTGTGAGTATCAGGAAAATAAGCTGGATCAGTATTAGTTTCACCATAAGTCTTTCTACTGTTTTCATATTATTATCCACCCTTTGCATCACTGTATCCACAGTATGGAGAAAAAGGATGATTTTATACAGTTCAGCAAAAATATTTACAGCTATCTTAACCCATGATTCCTTTTTTCTTAAACTCAAGCTGCTTTTCGAAAATGAAGCGCAGGAGGGTTTGCGTGTCAGCTTCAGAGGGATCGGCAAACTGCACCGACAAAAGCTGAAAACCGCTGCTGCTTTCACTCATCCTGATGACCTTGCTATTCATATGCAGATACTGAATTTCTCCGGACTTCAGAGGCAGCACGAGCCACAGGAGAATCATGGAAGAAGGCTCAATATGCTGCCATTCTGCAAACCTTAATGCAGCTCCTCCTGCACTGATATCCTCTGTAATGGCGCGAAAAGGCTGAAATTCCTGATTCAAGGGATGGATAGCTGCATCTATGGGTGTTTCGACCCTTACAAACTGCCTGCGCTGAATTTTAATAAAGGTGCTTTCATCTGGACGGGACATTTGAATAGCCGGTATATTTCCCTTCACCCTGCCAAGCACTTCCGAGTCAAAAAGATAGGCAGTTCCATCAGGGGATGTAAAGGTCATTTTCATTTGAGATCCGTCTGTCAGAAATACGACCTTTCCTGTCTGGGTATTGACCGGATAATCAATGTATAAGCTGTCTTCATTCATTTCTACAATCATGCATTTATATTTCTCGCGCTGAGGTGAAAATTTAGGTTCTAAAATTAAAATATCGCCAATAGTAATCATCTTTCCACACACTTCCTAGATGTAATTTCCCATTACTTTTGTACCTTCAAATTGATATAATTATCCAAAATATCATTCACTTGTCAATTATTGCATGAAATGAAAAAAAGGAAAAGTACATTTGTACCTTTCCTTTCCATGAAATTTAATGATTCAGTATATTTCGGGGCAATCAGCTTTGCAAGCTATAAAAATTTGTCATACATGCGTTCTGCATTCTTTAATTTTTCCACTTTTTCTTCCTGCCCTGTGTTGCCATTGATGAAAATCCTGTATGTATCTTCACCAATTGTGCCAAGAAATTCATAGCAGAGCACTTCTTGGTCAACATCGTTAATGATCAATGCTTTCCGCTCTTCCATAACCTTCACCTTAGGATTGATTTTCGTCCTGGCCTGCTCAAGGGATAGCTTTGCAGTTCCAATTTTTCTCATTTTATTGGATTTTAGAAATTCTTCTGCCGAGAATCCGATGACACTTCCGTCATCAAGTGCTATTTTTACCTTAACGGAATCAGGGTATATCCTTACCCCTCCGACCGATCCGACAAAATTAAATAAACCTATATGGTCGTATTGTGAGCTTTCATATAAATCCAGCGAATTAAATTGATGACTCTTTAAAAATTGTTTAGCCTTCATCTCCGCCTGATTTAGACCCAATTTTTCCTCATTTACCTTTCGGGTATTAATCATCCAGATTGGATAACCGCCTTTTTTGGCAATATCCATATTCGCTTCATCTTTTGTTGCGGGATCCGTCAGGGTGATGCTGTAAAACCCGTAGTTTGCGCCCTTTCCGTTACTTTCTGCTGAAACTTTTGCAGACTTTGAGAAATTCGCATATTTCCTTGCCTCCGAAACAGCCTCTTTTTTTGTTATTTCCTTCCCCTTTAAGTTGCTGTAATTTTCGTTTTGCTTTTCCATGCTGACATTGGTAGGGTTTTGTGTGTCAGACTCGCTATAGCCTGATACTTTTTTTTCGACAATTTTTAAGCCGTCAAGAATGGTATTATCGGACTTTGCCTCTCCTGAAGCCAGCGCAGTTTCAACATCCATCCATTTCAAATGATTTTTCAGAACCAGATATTGTGTTTTTCTCAATTCATCCTGTATTTCCCCAGCCTGCGTATATAGTGTTTTAAGATTTGCGTATTCCTTGTCATTAAGAGGCTCTTTTTCAAGGTCCCTCACAGAGGTCCGATAGGTGAAATCTCCTATTTTAGAAAGGAATTCTTCAGTTTTATTAAATGCCATCAAAGAAAGGGGCAGCTGCCCAACATCATTTTGCGCCTCTGAAGTGAGCCTCCATACATCGGTAAGCGCCGGGCTTAAAGACTTTCTGGAATTCATCGCAAGTGTGTTTCCGATTTTATCATGCAGGGTATCTACCTGATAGGCCAAATCATGGAATGCCCGCTGGTATGTATTTTCTGCATGTATTAAAACAGCGGTTTTTTCTTTATGTTCCTTATATCCCCACACAGACACCACGATCAATGCTGCAGCGAGGACCGCAATCCCTATATTTTTGATCATCACTTTCACCTCATTGCTTAGCTGTAATTAAGATACTTGCCGGGAAAGCTTTGTTATTTGCAGAAAATATGCTTTCCGATTTTTTTAATTTGGGGCCTGGACCATATCCATTTGCTCGTTGCTGTTTCTGGATTAAAATAGTATTGTGCATTCCCTGTAGGGTCCCAGCCGTTTATGGCATCTATTACAGCTTCCCTTGCACGGTCATTTGGTGTAAGCCAAATTTGCCCGTCCGAGACGGCTGTAAATGCCCCAGGTTCAAATATGACCCCTGAAATGGAGTTAGGGAACGACGCGCTTTCCACTCTGTTTAAAATAACTGCTGCTACTGCAACCTGCCCGATGTACGGTTCACCCCTGGATTCACCGTATACTGCATTGGCTAGAAGCTTTATATCATTTTGCGAATATCCTGCAGGCAAATTTGCAGCCGAAGCCGTACTTGTTTTTGCCGGACTATTTTCCGCTGGCGGATTTGCAGGCTTGGCAGCGCCTTTATTAGACTTAATTTGTTTATTGATATCTACTCCGCCATAGTAAGTAAAATCATTTCCTTTTGCTATCTGCCCATGGACAAACGCACGATTAAAATTCGAGGCCTTTGCCAGCTTATTTTTTGTGGTTGTACCAGCAAGCCCGTCAATCGGCAAACCGAAATCCTTCTGGAAATTCCTGAGCGCCCAATATGTGCCCCACCCGTATACACCATCAATCTTCCCTTTAAAATAACCGATATTCTGAAGGCGCGCCTGGAGCTCTATAACATCATCACCAACCGCACCTTTTTGAATGACCTGGCCGGAAAAGGCACTTGTCTTTGTTTGATGTGCTGCAAGCATGCAAACTATACAGCAGGACAGGAACAAGACCCTCCATATTGACGAAACCCCTTTCATCAAATACACTCCCTCTTTTCTATGGATGTAAACCTATTTTCCTCTTAATGAAAGATTTTATTCTCTGTATAACAAAGCTGTTTTCGTAAACTTTGTTGCTATTAAACAAGGTGGTTGATTTGACAATGGGAACGCCTCACATAAGAATTAAATAAACAACAACCTTTAAGAAAAGAGCAAAAAAAAAGACAAACCCCTGTAAGTTTGTCTTTTTTATAGTGATCCGCTTGCATGGAAATCTGAAAGAAGTCTTGCCATCTTGACTTTTTTCAGGCCGAGCCACCACAGGAATGCCATAAATGGAAGAATCCAATATCCCCAGGATTTTTGGGCCAAAAGTATATAATCGTAGATGCCGTGCAATAAAAACGGAATAGCCAGTGCAAGCAGTACGTATGCCCTCTTTTTCGATTTGGCAAATTTCCCTTTGCCGATATAATAGCCCATGATCACGCCAAAAAGAGCATGGCTGGAAACTGGCAATATGGCCCTTGTAAATGCGTGTTCCACACCGTTTCCTACTAAATACAGAATATTTTCCATCGTAGCAAAACCCAAGGAGACAGATGCACCGTAAACAATACCATCATACGGTTCGTCAAAAGCAACAAGCGGGTAGATCGCATAAATTAGTATGAGCCATTTAAAGGTTTCTTCCAAAAGAGAAGCAGACAAAAAGGCATGTCCAAAATCAGTGCCGGCAATATTCTCCGCCTGCAGGACATATTGAAGAAACATAATCGGGAACACTATACAAGCGCCAAATATAAAAGCCTTTATCACAACAGACAATGGTTCGGTATCATAATGGTCCTTTAAGTAAAAGTAGCTGAGCAGAGCCAAACCAGGTGCAATGCCCGCTGATAATATGACCAGCATAGGCTGACCTCTTTTCATTCTTTTTATTTAATCGTATCATGTATTAAGGAAAAAGAAAACGAAAGGGTTCATCCCTTCAGAGATCTACAAAAAACGGAGGTAACTGCGTTGAAAAAAAACATTTTAGTGATACATACAGGCGGAACCATTTCCATGACGGAGGATGCTAGAACAGGAGCGGTAAATCCCTCTGAAGAAAACCCGATGAAATTGCATTCCGGGGCTTTATCGGAAATGGCCCATTTAATTATTGATGAACCTTTTAATCTGCCATCACCTCATATCACGGCAAAAGAAATGCTGAACATAAAAATGAGAATCGATCATGCTCTAAGCACGCAACACATAGATGGCATTGTCATTACACATGGCACGGACACACTTGAAGAGACCGCTTATTTTCTTGATCTGACATTAAATGCCAGCATCCCCGTTGTTGTGACAGGCGCTATGCGCTCAAGCAACGAAATAGGGTCTGATGGATTGTATAATTTTATCTCATCCATAAAAGTAGCTATCTGTGAAGAGGCTGCAAGCAAGGGTGTGCTTGTGGTATTGAATGATGAAATTCATTCCGCGAAAAACGTGACAAAAACTCACACAAGCAATATTTCAACGTTTCAAAGCCCGCAATTCGGCCCAATCGGAATCGTTACAAAGCGGGGTGTTTCTTTCCACCACCAGCCTACCGGCAAGGAGCATTATCCCATTGATTCAATCCATAAGCGGGTTGCATTGGTCAAGGCCCATTCCGGCATGGATTCGCTCCTTTTTTATGCACTGAAAGAAATGAAGATAGACGGTCTTGTGATAGAAGCCCTTGGACAGGGCAATATGCCGCCTGGAACAATCGAAGGCATAAAGTCCCTTATCGAATCAGATATCCCCATTGTCGCTGTTTCCAGATGCTTTAATGGCATTGCACAGGATATCTACGGCTACCAGGGAGGCGGAAAACACCTGAAAGAAATGGGTGTAATCTTCTCTAATGGACTTAACGGCCAAAAAGCGCGGATAAAATTGCTGATTGCCCTCCATTCTGAAAGCTCCCAGGATGCGATCAGTGACATTTTTTCCTTATAGCTGACAGAAAGAAAAGGCTCATCCTATGCATATGCAGGATGAGCCTTTTTCATTATAGTCGTTCAGATTTCATTGAAATATCTTTCGCAATGAGCCCGCCATGAAAGCGTCCATTTTCGATGAAAATTTCATTGGCATTGTTTCCTGCAGCTATAACTCCTGCAATATATATGCCTTCCGCATCCGTTTCCATCGTTTCAGGGTTATGGACTGGCTTGCCTGTTTCTTCATCAATGCCGATTCCCATGCTCATTAAAAAAGAATGATCAGGATGATAGCCTGTCATTGCAAAAACGGCGTCATTCTTTAGTGTTTTTTTAACGTGGCCAGTATGATAACTCACTGTATTTTCGGTGATTTCATCTACTGCCGACCCAAATTCCATGTTAATTGTTCCGTTTCGGACGAGCGCTTCGAATTCCGGCAGTATCCACGGCTTGATGCTTGGGGAATATTCCAATCCCCTGTATACAACCGTTACCCGTGCACCTGCTTTAACCAATTCCAAGGCAGCATCGATGCTTGAATTTTTTCCGCCAATCACCAATACATCTTGATTAAAAAACGGGTGCCCTTCTTTGAAGTAATGATGGACCTTCGGTAAATCCTCACCGGGGATGCACATATAATTAGGGTTATCGTAGTAGCCTGTTGCCACAACAATTTTATTTGCCTGGTACTGCTGCTTCGAGGTTTGCACAAGGAAAGTTCCGTTATTTTGTTTTTTAATGTTTTGTGCATGTTCAAAAGAATGGATGCGGAGATTTTTTCTTTTTACAACCTCCCTGTAATAAGCCAGGGCCTGGTTTCTTACAGGCTTGCGGTTTTCTGTAATGAAAGCGATATCTCCAATTTCAAGTTTTTCGCTTGAGCTAAAAAAAGTCTGATGTGTCGGATAGTTATATATGGCATTGACAATATTGCCTTTCTCTATGACAAGTGCCTTTATCCCGGCATCTTCAAGAGCGATTGCCGCTGCAAGTCCGCAGGGCCCGCCGCCAATTATAATTACATCTTCTATGTTCATGTTCTATACTCCTCCAGCCGGATTTTATAGCCGGTTTTTATTGCAGAAAAACTATATTTCAATTGCTCTTCCTGCTCATCCAGAGATCTTTTTAAACGTAAAAAAAATCCCCCATCAAGATAATGATAGGAGATTTTTTAATCAGTTTCAATGCAGAAGGCTTATTTTATCAAATCCACCCGCGGAAACGGGATGCTTCTGCCATTTTTCTTGCGCCGACCATGTAAGCTGCAAGCCTCATATCCACACGCCGGGTCTGGGCTGTTTCATAAATATTATTAAACGATTTCAGAAGTATTTTTTCCAGTCTTTCTTCCACTTCTTCTTCTGACCAGTAGTAGCCTTGATTATTCTGGACCCATTCAAAGTAAGAAACGATAACACCGCCTGAAGAAGCAAGCACATCCGGCACAAGCAGAACTCCCCGCTCAGTCAGGATTTGGGTGGCTTCTATGGTTGTAGGGCCGTTTGCAGCCTCGACAACGATTTTGGCCTGTATATTGTGGGCATTTTCTTCAGTGATCTGATTTTCAATGGCCGCAGGCACCAGGATCTCACAATCCAATTCCAGCAATTCCTTGTTGGAAATGGTATTTTTAAATAGCTTCGTAACCGTACCAAAGCTGTCACGGCGATCTAATAGATAATCAATATCAAGGCCATTAGGATCGTATAAGGCGCCGTAAGCATCAGAAATGCCGACTACCTTCGCGCCTGCATCGTGCATGAATTTGGCAAGGAAGCTTCCTGCATTGCCGAATCCCTGTACAACTACACGGGCGCCCTTAATATCTATGCCGCACTTTTTCGCAGCTTCATTAATGACAATTGTCACCCCTTTGGCTGTAGCGGACTCACGGCCATGTGAACCGCCAAGCACAAGAGGCTTTCCGGTAATGAAGCCAGGTGAGTTAAATTCATCAATCCTGCTGTATTCATCCATCATCCATGCCATGATCTGGGAGTTGGTAAAAACATCAGGGGCTGGAATATCTTTAGTCGGCCCGACTATTTGGCTGATTGCCCGCACATAGCCGCGGCTCAGCTTTTCAAGCTCGCGGAAGGACATATTGCGCGGATCGCATACGATGCCGCCTTTTCCGCCGCCATAAGGAAGATCAGCAATGCCGCATTTCAAGCTCATCCAGATAGAAAGCGCTTTTACTTCACGTTCCGTTACATCCGGATGGAACCGGATTCCTCCCTTTGTAGGACCCACTGCATCATTATGCTGTGCACGGTAACCTGTAAAGATCTTTACAGATCCATCATCCATTCTTACCGGAATTTTAACGGTGAGCAAACGTAAAGGTTCTTTCAAAAGCTCATACACTTCCTCGGGATATCCGAGCTTCTCCAATGCTTTATGTATTACAGTCTGAGTAGACTTCAGCACATCATGTTTTTCTTCTTCGTTAGTATGGTCAGTACCTTTTTCGGCTACCATCTGCTTACCTCCTAAAGTCTCGTTTAATAGGCTATTTTCAGGCTTTGGCTCACCTTCCATGACATAGTATACACCTTAACCAACCTTCTGCAAAGGATAAAAAAAGCAATTGTCCAATTTTTTCATTTGATTTTGTAAACGCTGCCAACTACCGGCGTTTTCAATCATAATTAAAAGAAAAAAGAGTACAAATCCAGCTCTAAAATTATAGTAATATAATTTATACATTTGATTCCACCTGATCAGCCTGCCACACGCCAAAAATAGCAATGGATCTTAACAGTGCATAAGATTTTTTTGAACACATTACCATGAACAAGGCAGCAATTTTCCTCGTCCTGGGCGGTGATCCTCACTTATCACCCCTTACCTGATGAAGTCCTGCACCTTACGCTTTAAACAGCCTGATTGTAAAAATATCCTAGAATAAATAAAAGGAACTCCAGAGTAAATGGAGTTTCCTTTTGAATAAGGCTTGATTTAACCGCCTATAGGGCTTGCATACAGCCATTAAATAATACACAGTAACCCTTGCCCGTTCTTTTAGAATATCGCAAGAATTATTCCGGGTAGCGGAAGACAAATTCTCAACAGCAAATCTGCATTTGTCCTAAATTCAGCAGCGGTACTCAAAGAGTCATTTTTTAAAATACTCCGTCATAACGGAAATTGCATTACCTGAAATAATGCAAGTCCCATACTCCTGGAGCCTATAAAGTGTCAGCGTAGAAACTGAGCCATATTCAGCTGCCAGGGAGATGGCCAAATTGAATAAACCTTCTCCGACATCTTCTATCCACATATAGTAATGGCCTTCAAGGCTAAACAGCGAGCTTTTGGCTATTCCATTGAACTTAAGTGAATGCGACAATTGTATGACATCCTCAAAATCTTCGAATCTGTATAAAATGTGAGGATGCTCCCCTACCTTAACCTGAAGGTCCAAAAACTCATCTTCTTCTGACAAAAGCTCTTCTTCGTCCTTTGTGACGATAATAACCAGCCCCTGAGCCTGGAGGGTGAAGATCTCAATCGCAATGGATCCTGTCATTTTAAAACTTAATTCATCACATGCTTCTTCTACCATATCCTGAAAAAGCTTGTGGACCTTCAGCGAATTCCCTTTTATATCTTCTTTCGTTATGCCTCTGTCGATAAGATCATCTAAGGTTAAAAATATTTTTATTTTATTGTTGGTCAATCGCTCAAGCTTCATAAAAAAATGCCCCCTGGATACCATCTTCATATATCATATGAAGGCGGCTACCCGGGGTGCATACATCCTAAGAGGTTTGAATAGACGCATCCAGCCAGTTTTCCCATTCAGTGCGGGAATTTCCGACAAGACAATCTTTGTACTTTTTTAAAACAGCAGGTGAAGAGGCATCAACAGCCGCACCGCCAATTCCCACAGCAAGATCAGGAAACTGCTTTTTCAGTCCGCCGATCAGCTCGAGTGCCGGGTTTAGGCAATCTATCATGGTGCAGGAAAAAAACAGCCCTTTAGGTTTGATGATATCAAGGACAACAAAAAGATCTTTTTCTGCAATGCTAGGCCCTAAGTAGACCGTTTGATATCCTTTTCTTTTTAAAAACAATGAAAAAATAAGCAAGCCAAATTCATGCCATTCTCCCGGAGCACAGACTGTAACCACTTTAGGCAGCATGCTGTTGACCGGCAGGGTGTGCATGATAAAGCTGATCCTGCTTCTTAATACAGATGATGCGAAATGCTCGTGGGCGGATGTAATTTCCCCTTTTTCCCACATATCCCCTATCTGGACCAGAAGCGAGCCTAAAATGTTCACGACAGCCTGTTCAATTGTATACATACCAAAAGCCTGGTTGATAATGCCATGTGCCTTTGTTTCATCAAAACTTAAAAGAGCCTGAAGAAGCTCGTCTCCCAGGTTCTTTTCCTGAGGGCCCTCGTCGGGATGATCATCACTTTCCTCTTTGGTGTCATCCCTGTCCAAAAGAGCAATAGCCTGGGAAATGGTAAATCCCTGATTTACTTTGGCAATCAGCCATTTCAGAGTTTTCACATGCTGATCTGTATATAGACGATGTCCTGATTCATTCCTTACAGGAGCAATTACTTTGTATCTCCGTTCCCAGGCACGCAAGGTACCCGGCATGATGTCAAGCATTTTAGAAACTGCTTTAATATTGTATTTTCCTTCCTGCATCCTTCATATGTCCTCCATCCAGAACGTTCTATTGAAAAAAGTATAGAACATTATATAAGCGATGTAAAATTCCAATATGCTGCACGCTACATTTGCGGCTCATTTCTTCTTGCTGAGGTCTTCTCACCCTTTTGGATCGTGATGATATGCGTTTCCGGTTTGGCCCCAAGCCTGAGAGGAACCGTACTTGTCCCGTACCCATTGCTTGTTAGATATACACAATCTCCTTCAGTGTAAATGCTGCCGATTTCATAGGGGCCATAACCGAATACCCTGATCTGCCCCCCATGCGTATGCCCGGATAATACCAAGCTGATATTATGTTCGTCTTCAATTTGTTTTTTCACGATAGGATTATGTGAGACCAATATCCGGAAAGTCCCTTTTTCGGCATCCGAAAGCGCTAAATCAAGCCGGTCCCGTTCTTCGCTGATATCATCAATGCCAATCAGCGAAATCTTCTCTCCCTGTTCTGATTGAAAAGATACCGCTGTATTATCAAGAATCCTGACTCCATGATCCAGAAGCATGGCATCAAGTGAATGATAGTCACCTTCATAATCATTGTTGCCCCATACGAAATAGAGTGGCCCCGCTTCTTTAAGCTTAATGATATTGTCTTCTGCCTGTTTTAAGGCAACGCCGCCTTCTCTAATATCTCCCCCAAGTATCACCATGTCGGCTTTTCCCTTGACCTCCCTGATCAGCTTATCCGTAACCCTTCTTCTATGTATATCAGAAATAAAAAAGACCGTAACCTTCCCAAAGGATTCAGGAAATTGAGGGAATGTAAGATCTTCCGACAATACACGGTCCAAAAAAGCATTTCTGTACATAATCACTATCATCACAGCAGAAAAAGCTGCAATAACTGCAAGGCATATTAATAAAATCATTGCAAAAGCAAACCTTCCCTCTAATAAGATCTGATTTCAAAACAGCATTATTCGATACATTGATTATTGACATTCCTATATATTCCTACACTATCTATAAATGACGGCCAGCGCAAGCTTTGTATGGCTGCCTGCGCCTCAGACTGCACGAAATCCTCTCTATGAAAAAAAATCCCCTCATTAAAGAGAGAATATCCATGTATTTATTTACTTTCATGATATAGGTTTATATCATAGTTGCTTTTCATCATTTCAAATACCTTATGGCGGTTTTTCCACTCCTGTTCCTTTTTCCAGAGATCCTTGCTTTTATCAATAATTTCACAGCGCAAGCCATGATATTCTTTTTCAGCTTTATCCATTTTCTTTTTTACCATAAGCATATACCCATACATGCCTATTGAAGCTGATAAAAATACAAAGTGTGAAAAGCGGTCAACAAACATTGAAAACATAGTAAAAAAAGAAGAAGAATATGGTACAACAATATAATAATACACATACCCAAACAATAGGACAGCCATAATCATAGAGGTCCAAATGCTGAAAATATGCTTGTTTTTTAAGCGTTCGTATTTTCTTTTTTTCTCGATTACTTTCTGAAGCATTTGCCTTGTTGCCTGATCTGTATTTTCATCAAGCATTATAATCGCAGATTCCATGACGGTCTGCCTCCTTATAACAATCTCTCAGGAAAACTATATGCGCTTGTACCAAATATATTCACAAAAGAAAGGCACAGTGCTGGCAGGCCTGCTTACAGGATGATTTTTCGACTGTTTTCGTTGACTTTGTTGTTTATTAAAAGGGATTTTTGATTTCACTGCGAAATAACATTAAAGGCAAGGTATGAATAAGGAGTGATAAAGTGGTTAGTAAGTTGCTGCCAATACGGTTAGACGAAATTATCGGCCTGTCTTCAAATTCAAGAACCATATTAGTTATATCGCGGTCGTGGTTTATCATTACCTTTTCGCGATATCTAGTTTCTCTATTAATATGTTGAATGAAATGATGCAACATCTGGAATTTCCTCTATTTTCTCGTCTTAAAGGCTCCTGTGAACAACAAAGAGACCAAAGATTTCTCTTTGCTCTCAAAATCTATCTCTTAAATTACTAAGTATCTTGAACTATTTGTTACCAGACGGTAAAGCAGCCCTTTTTTAAAAACTTGTCGGGGTCAGTGGCCGTTTGATAGAAAATATGTCCCCGATTTTTGCATCCGTTTATATTGATACCTGAGGGCTCCACAATGTCTCCGTTACTGCAGTCCCGACTTCCTGAGTAGAAGATTGACCGCCCATATCAGGTGTCAATACTTTCCCTTCTGTCATCACCTTTTCAATAGCCAGAAGAACTTCTCTCCCCCAACCCTCATGGCCAAAGAAATCCAGGATTTGGCTGGCAGACCAGATTGATGCCAAAGGGTTTGCTATTCCTTTTCCCGCAATATCCGGAGCTGAACCATGGATTGGCTCAAACATTGAAGGATATTGGCGCTCAGGATTAATATTGGCTCCTGCAGCCAGGCCCAGCCCTCCCGCAATGGCCGCTCCTAAATCGGTAATGATATCACCAAATAAATTGGAGGTTACTACGATTTCAAAGCGCCATGGCTGTTTTATAAAAAACATCGCGGCAGCATCAACCAGGTAGGAATATGTTTTTACGTCCGGATATTCCTTCCCAACCTCCTCAAAAACCTGATCCCAAAATACCATAGAATAATTAAGCGCATTGCCTTTACTGATACTGGTAAGTGATTTTCCTTGTTTGCGTGCTTCTTCATATGCATAGCGGATAATCCTTTCGACACCATGCCTTGAGAAGATACCGGTCTGCAATACTACTTCATGCGGCTTGCCTTTATAGAGCCAATCCCCCGCACCCGCATATTCACCCTCGCTGTTTTCGCGGATAACCAGCATATCTACCTGGTCCAGGGTTACATCCTTAAGCGGGCAAGGCGCTCCCTCGAGCAATCGGATCGGACGAAGATTTACATACTGGTCGAAACCTTTACGGATTTTGAGCAAAAGATCCCAGAGTGAGATATGATCCGGAACCCCCGGGTAGCCCACAGCGCCAAGATAAATGGCATCAAAAGCTTTCAACTGTTCAAGTCCGTCATCGTCCATCATTTTTCCATGCTTTGCATAATATTCACAGCCCCATGGGAAATGCGAGAATTCAAATTCAAAACTGCCATCCAGTTCGGCTGCTTTTTCCAGCACTTTAATACCTTCTGTTAAAACTTCCGGACCGATGCCGTCTCCCGCTATTACCGCTATTTTATAGATTTTTTTCATAAAATTTCTCCTCAACGGTGCATAATTTTACATTCATATTTCATTAAATCATGGCAAAAAGGATGGCTATTATCCCGCCATCCTTTTATTTTATCTTAATATTTACCGGATAGCAGCGCTCCCGCATTTGGAACTTCTGCTTTTAAATTTAAGCCTTTAAGAATATTATATACTGTGGAAGTTGCTGCAGATAGCACTGGAAGCCCAAGCTTGTCCTGAACCTTTTGAATTGCAGGAAGAGAAGGCATCTGTACACACGCGGAAAGTACAACCGCATCTGCGCCTTCAACATTTAACCTTTCGGCATGTTGAATCAAGTTCATTGGGTCCAATCTTCCCACTTCAAGATTATCTGCAACTTCAAGGCTGATGGAATCAATCACTTCAATTCCAGCCGTATTGAGATACTCAATCACCATATTGGTTAATGGTTTCATATAAGGGGTAATAATTGAAACTTTTTTTGCACCGATTGTCTCAATTCCTTCAATAAGAGCGCCGGCACTGCTGACAATTGGAGTGGCTGCCCCATTATCGGCTGTTGCTTTTCCTAATCTTTCCTCTGAAATTTGGTGGTATCCGGGACCCTGGCACATAATGGCAATCAGGCATGCATAGGCAAGCACGTCACAGCGCGCATCAGATAATTCTACCGCACAGCGGTCGCTCTCCACATCCATCTTTTTTAACTCTTCAGGATTTACGTGCATCATCCGCATCCGTGATGAATGGAAAGTAAACGTTTCCTCAGGGAATAACTGTAGCCTTGAGTTAAGCATTGCAGGTATTTCAGTTTCCATTGTAGTATTTGAACTTGGTACAATTAATCCTACTCGATAATTTTTAGTCATTGTTGTTCCTCCTAAAAGATGTATTTAAATTTGGCATTCCTGTACCTTGTGTAAATGTCCGGTTAAATTTCGGCTCGTTAGTGGCCTGACGATTTCAACGCAAGCCAGAAGCCGCTGAAGATCAATTCCTGTATCAACACCCATTTCATGCAGCATAAAAACAATATCCTCTGTAGCTGCATTGCCTGCTGCACCCGGTGCAAACGGACATCCGCCCAAGCCCCCAATGGAAGCATCGAAACGGGTTATACCCACTTCTAGAGCAGCAGCCACATTTGCCAGTGCAAACCCATACGTATCATGGAAATGGGCAGAAATAGCCGCATTTGTTTTTAAAGATAAAGCTTTCTCAAATAATTCGGAAACCTGGTAAGGATTGGCTCTGCCAATAGTATCACACAACACGATTTCATCCGCTCCAAGCTCCTCGGCCTGCTTCACCATCTCTAATACTAAGTTCGGATTTACCTCCCCCTTATACGGGCACCAAAAGGAGGTGGCAATATTGTATCGGATGAAAATATCCTTTTCTTTTGATTTTCTAATTACAGCTCTTAAATTTTCGACAGATTGATCTTTCGTCATTTTTACATTTTTCAGATTAAAACTGTCGCTTGCACCTACAACAAGAGATAGAGCATTTATACCACTTTCAACTGCACGGTCATATCCCTTTTCATTGGGAATCAGCGCCATATATTGGATAGAAAGATTACGCTCGATTCCTTCCAGTACTTCCTTTGCATCCTTCATTTGAGGTACATATTTTGGATGCACAAAAGAAGTTGCTTCCATCCTTTTAATTCCTGTCTTATTTAAAGCATTGATTAATTCAATTTTCTTTTCAGTTGGAATAAAATTGGCTTCATTCTGTATTCCATCCCTTGGCCCAACTTCAATGATCTCTACTTTTTCTGGAAGTTTCATGTAGGAACCCTCCTTTTTCTCCAGATTAGGAAATTCCCAGTTTCTTAGCTAAATAGGGTTCAAGGCCACCGAGCTTCACCATTTCTATTAAATGCTCAGGCAGCTTGGTGCCTTTGTATTCGGCTTGTTTTGTATGATTGATGACTTTTCCAGCCAAAAGGTCAATTTCAATCTCATCGCCTTCTTCAATTAAAGAAGTATCGGACATTTCTACCACGGGAAGTCCCACATTGATGGAATTACGGTAGAAAATCCTGGCGAAGGAATTCGCAACGATTGCACCAATTTTATGATGCTTTAACACCATTTGTGCTGTTTCCCGGC
The DNA here is from genome assembly GCF_001866725.1 of Bacillus sp. MUM 13. NCBI lineage: Bacteria > Bacillati > Bacillota > Bacilli > Caryophanales > Bacillaceae > Bacillus > Bacillus sp. MUM 13. The sequence goes on along the minus strand of NZ_MLYQ01000029.1, from coordinate 11,638 downwards.
TGGAGCCGGATCCAAAATTATTGCCGGCTACTAGAATATCGCCCGGCTGGATTTTTTCATGAAAAGCTGGGTCTATTGCTTCCATTGCATGCTCGGCCTGTTTATCAACAGGGAGGCTCATATATTGGCCCGGTGATATGATATCTGTATTAATATTGTCCCCGTATTTCCAAACTCGTCCGCGGATTTGTAAAGACATTACCTTACCCCCTCTAATAAATACCTTCTAGGGTCTGTTATTTTTCCTTCAAGCGCTGTTGCAGCGACAGTTGCCGGTGAACCAAGATACACTTCGCCTTTAGGGCTGCCCATTCTGCCTCTGAAATTCCGGTTGGATGACGACATAACGACTTCACCAGCTCCGATAACACCGCTCGTAAAACCTCCGCATGCCCCGCATGATGGCATGTTTACGATACAGCCAGCTTCAGTCAATATTTCCAGCAATCCCTCTTTATTTGCCTGCATCCAGATATGCTGGGAAGCCGGAACAACGAGGCACCGAATACCTTTGGCGATTTTATTTCCTTTTAAAATTTGCGCCGCAATCCTTAAGTCACTGATTCTTCCGTTTGTACAGGAACCAAGATAAACCTGGTCCACCTTTGCACCTTCTACCGAACTTACCGGATGAACATTGTCAACCTCATGCGGGCAGGCAACCTGGGGTTCCAGTTCAGAAGCATTATAGTAAAGGGTACGGACGTATTCCGCGTCTTCATCGCTTGCAAACAATTCGATATCATCGTTTACGCCCTTCGATCTTAAATATTCAATTACTTTTTCATCCGGCTGAATCAAGCCTGTTTTCGCTCCCGCTTCTACTGCCATATTGGACAGTACGAGGCGCTCATCTATAGAAAGGCTTTGAATGGCAGAACCTGAAAATTCAAGTGCCTGGTAGGTAGCGCCGGCATGACCAAGGTCTTTAATGGTCTTTAAAACCATATCCTTTGCAAACACGCCTTCCGGAAGCTCGCCATCCCATACAATTTTTATTGTTTCAGGAACCTTTAACCACGTTTCCCCGGTAAGGAGGACACCAATCATTTCTGTCGAGCCTATGCCGGTTGCAAAAGCTCCAAGCCCTCCTGCCATACAGGTATGGGAATCCGTTCCTAGAATCAGCCTTCCCGGACGAACATGTCCGTGTTCGGCGATAACCTGGTGGCATGGCCCCTCAAATTCATAGTAAAAAGAAAGGCCCTGCTCACGCGCCCAGTCACGGGTGAATTTTAAAATATCTGCCTGCTGTACTGTAGCCGGCGGTGTACAGTGATCAGAAACGACAACGACCTTATCTTTATTATGGAGTTTTCCGCCGAGGCGTTTAAATCCGCCATCAACGAGCCAGGGTCCCAATAAATCATGCATAAGTGCGATATCTACCTTTGCCCAAATGATATCCCCTGCCTTTACACTGGGCTGCCCGGAGGCTTTTGCCAGTATTTTTTCAGACATGGTCATTCCCATTCAAAACAACCCCTTCTTATATAATTCCATTTTCCTTCAAACCTTGTATTTGCTCTTTTGTCAGGCCAAGGTTCTCTTCTAGGACATTTTCAGTATGCTGCCCAAGCTTCGGCCCTGCCCATTCAATACCGCCCGGTGTAGCACTCATTTTTGGTACAACACCCGGCATCTTCAGCGTTCCAAGCCCTTCCACGGCAACTTCCTGGATCATTTGCCTTGCCCGGTAATGAGGATCATTTACAATATCCTCCACAGAATAAATGGAGCCCGCCGGAACTTTTGCATTGTCCAAATGCTCCATTACCTCAATAAATGGCATACTTTTTGTCCAATCACCAATCAATCCATCCAGGTATTCGGCGTGTTCTGAACGTTTCGCATTATTTTCAAAGCGCGGATCCTCCGCAATCTCCTCCCGGCCTATTGCATTCATTAATCTTTTAAAAATGGCGTCACCGTTTGCCCCAATGACAACATACTTGCCGTCTGCACAAGCATATGTGTTGGAGGGAGTAATGCCAGGCAAGGTGCTGCCTGTTCTTTCACGAATGACTCCTGCTCGGTCATACTCAGGAAGTGTGCTTTCCATCAGACTAAATACTGATTCGTAAAGTGCTACGTCAATTACTTGCCCTTCACCGGTTCCATTTACATCCCTGTGATAAACGGCCATTAACGCACCTATTACGGAATATAAGGCAGATAGTGAGTCACCAATACTTATGCCGACACGTGTTGGCGGACGATCCGGGTAACCGGTGATATATCGAAGGCCGCCCATTGCCTCTCCAATTGAACCAAAACCCGGTTTATCCCGATAAGGGCCATCCTGTCCGTAGCCCGAAACCCGAATCATGATTAATCGTGGATTGATTTTCTTTAATTCTTCATAGCACAAGCCCCATTTTTCCATTGTTCCCGGGCGGAAATTTTCTATTAAAATATCAATTTCTTTTACTAGCCCCCTTATGAGGTCTTGTCCATCCTGCTGGCGAAGATCTATGGTTACTGATTTTTTATTTCTTGATTGCACATACCACCAAAGACTTGTGCCATTCTCAACTACACGCCATGTGCGTATTGGATCACCTGTAGTTGGCGATTCAACCTTAATAACCTCTGCGCCAAACTCTGCCAATAAACGAGAAGCAAACGGCCCCGCAATCAATTGGCCCATTTCCAACACCCTTAACCCTTCGAGTGCTTTTCTTCCCATCTCAATCATCTCCCGAATTCTATAGTTGTAATGAAAAACGAATAAAACTTCTCTTCCGTTATTTTCAAAAGGGAAGAGAAGTATTGAATCTAGTGTAAATAAAGTTAGTTGCCGCTTGTCAGTTCGACACCTTTTGTTTCAGGGATAGCTAAAACAAGGAAGGCAGCAATAAAGTATGAAACAGCAGCCAGAGTGATAACCACCGGATACGTGAATCCTGCTGCAAGAAGCATGGGAACAACTATAATTCCTCCAATGGCACCTACACGGCCAAAGTTGAAGCAAAAGCCTGCAGCAGTGGCACGGATGCTTGTTGGAAATAATTCTGAATACCATGCGCCAAAACCGCTGAAATAACCGGTAAAGAAACCGAGAAGGGCAGAAATAATGCCCAGAACCATTACGTTGTGACCACTTAGCAGCAGCCTTCCATCAGTAAGCGGCATATGGCTTGAAACATAGGTGAAAACAGGGACCATGATAGTCATTCCAATAAAGAAGACCATAAAAGAAAATCTCCGGCCAATTTTATCAGCCATGTAACCGTATACAATATATCCCAACATGGCACCAACGCCTGTCCAAATCAGGAATACAGGAGCCTGGTCGATACGGATTCCAAGTACCTTTTGAAGGTATGTTGGAACGAAAGTAAAGATAATCCAGTAACCAATCATGCCAAGAATGGAAACAGCCAATGCTAGAATTGTAATTTTAATGTGTTCACGTTTGAAAATGGCCCCAATTCCGGCTTTTTTGGAATTCTTCTTTATGTAATCACGGTTGGCAAGCCAAACTGGTGATTCTTTTACAAACAATAATATATACAATACTGTTGCGAAAGCAGGAATACTGGCGATCATAAAAAGGTTTCTCCATGATTCAGGTTCCGCAGGATTTAAGATAGACCACGCAAAGATAGCAGCTAAAAGGTTGCCACCCGCCCAGCCTGTCTGCATTAAAGCAATGGCTTTCGCGCGTTTTTGGGGAGCCCATACTTCAGAAATAAGAGCAGCGGCAGCTGACCAAAGCCCGCCTACAGCAACCCCGACAACAAAGCGGCAGATATTCAGTTGAACAACACTCTCCGCAACACCGCAAAGCAGCGTGCCTATACCGTAAGCCAGGACAGAAATCACCAATGTTTTCTTTCTGCCGATACGGTCAGAAATGTTGCCCAACAAGTATCCGCCAATACCAGTTGCTAAAAGGAACCATGCAACCGTTGAAACAACTGCACTGATTTCCACCTTGAACGATACAGAAATTGCGAGAATGACAAACCCAAAAATACCTGCATCAAGAGCATCGAAAAGCCAGCCTAGCCAGGAACCAATTAACGTGTTATAAGCACCTTTTTGCGAGACGGCTGGTTGTGGAATTGATTCAGCTTTTAAAGGCATCCCCATTTTGTTACCCCCTGTTTTTGTATAATGATATGAGTGCCTGTAAATCATTTTCTATATGATCGTGCATTGTTACTTCTGCTTTTACATCATCTTTTTCCCCTAATGCTTTAACAATCTGTTCATGTTCTTTTAAAAAGCTTTCATCCCTTACGTTTCCCTTAAAGCTGCAATTTCGCAGATAGGTAACTTTATCTCTAATCATGCTGGTCAAGGAAACTAATTGACGGTTCCCTGAAGCCTCAAGGACAGTTTCATGAAAACATATATTCAGCTGCACAACCTGATCCATGTCCCCTCTATACCAGGCACTATTTGTTTCTAGAAGTATTCCGTTAAGTCTCTCAAACTGTTTATCTGTAATATTTAGTGCAGCAAGCTTCGCTGCAAGCGATTCTAACCTTTGCCTGCATTGATAAATATCAATCATATCCTGTAACGTTGGTTCAAACACATACAGAGCATTGCCGTTTTGTATAACTAATCCATCCTGGATTAACATTCTCAATGCTTCCCGTACCGGTGCCCTGCTGATTCTGTATTCTTCTGCCAACCTTACTTCTATTAGTCTTTCTCCAGGTTGAAAGTATCCTTCTAATAATTTCTTTTTTATTAATTGATAGACCTGAGAATGTAATGGCTCACTCTTCACTACGGTTTTCAATAAATCACTCCTTTCAAGGATAAATGGGAAGCGCTTTCAAATTACTTAATTGTATGATAATAGATTTTTTGTCGACAGTCAACGGTTGACGTTTAAAAATATAATATTTTCTGAATATTACTATCTTAAAACATATCTCCGTGCCCGAAACGAAACAATTAATTACGGCTGCACTTCGCACTTAAGTGCTACTAGGCATAAAAAGACTAGATTTACTGAACGAACTTATGCGTTATTTGATTATCGCGATCAATTTGAGAGTCAGATTTTCAGTCGTCTACGATTTCGCTGAGTCAAAATACTCGAATGAAAATTTAATTAGCCCAGCTTTGCGTGGTTCGACTATCAAGACAAAAAAAAAAACCGGCCATTTAGCCGATTCCTTATTTCATCTATTCATTTTAGTGACATACGCACTCCTAAGTGCTGATCTATTTTTCAGGAGAATGTGATTAAGTCTCTTCCATCTCATTTGAAACTTTGCAACATCTTTAGTTTGCTTATAGAACCAATGACCTTACTATTCCTGCATCGCTTACTACTGAAACTTATCCCAGTTTTCCTCCATGGTTCATCCAATAAAAGCAAAGTAGGCTGCACAACTAATGCACGAGCGATCGCTGCCCGCTGCCGTTGTCTGCCCCTTTGAAGCTCCCCATTATATCAACTCTTTATTATTGTTTAATCGGAATTTTCAGCACCTGGCCCGCTGCTAAATCGTAGCTAGACAAGTGATTCCACTTCATTATAAGCGGTATGCCGTCCTTTGAATGGTAATATGTCATTGAAATATGGTACATGGTTTCCTGCGGTTTTACGGTGTGCAGCAGGATTTTATAGTGGCTGGCAGAAGCAGCCGGGGCACTATTTGCTTTTCCGCTGTATGCAGGAGCCGCCTTTTTCTGCGACTTTGCTGTTTCAGCTTTCTTGGGCGCAGCTGAGGATGTTTCAGCTTTCTTCTTTGGTGCCGGCAAAGCAGGCACTGCTTTCTTCTCAGGTGCTGCGGAAGCTGTCTTTGCATTCCTCTCAAGTGCCGGAGAAGCTGTTCTCTGCGGCGAGCTTTGGGTTTCCGTTTTTACAGGGGCAGCAGATTTCTTTTCCGTTTCCGCTGATGCATCTTTCTCAATTTCCCCAGCCGTGCTTACAGGTTCATCGACAATTTCCACATGCTCAACATTGGATGGCTCAGAATGAGAAAGTATCTTTAAGGGACTTTTAAGATGTGCATTCAAAAAGTAAATGGTAATCGGCAAAAGAATAAAAAATAAGGCCAGCAGCTTAAGCAAAGGAAATTTGATTTTCAATTTGGTTTTCTTTTTTTTATTTCGATGTATTTCACTTCTGCTTGGCAGAGACGGATTTGTTTTCAGCCTCTCTGCTTTCGTTCTCAGCTCATGGGCTTGATCTTGCTGTGAAGTTCTTTCCGTGTCCATAAACATCCTCTTTCTTCAGGCTTTTCCCTGCTTATTTTTCAGTATAATTCCCAGGATGAAATCAATAATAAAATGGGCAGTGATGGTTACCATTAAATTTCCTGTTATGCTATAAATCCAGCCGATAAAAAAGCTAAGGCCTGCAATGTTCACCAGCAGATACCATTTAAATAAATACCGGTAATGAACGAGCGCAAATATAACGCTTGTCCAAACTAGCCCAATATTTGTCTGGATTACCCCGCGAAACAGCACTTCTTCGCAAAAAGCGACAATCAGGGCAGCAGCAGGCACCAGCGGATAGCTGAGGCTTTTAAAAATCCTTTCGTTGACGCCTCCATCATCCTGCCAGGAAGCAGGGATGGTTTTCATCATGATTATATCAAAAGCCACAACAGCAGCCCCTGCCGGCAGTCCAATCACCGCAATATTGATGTCTCTTATCCTGAACAAGGCAGTAAATGAGGCAATATCCGGGAATAAAAATAGACCTAAAAGCAGGGCTGCCGCCAATAATATCAGCTGCGTAATAAATAAGTTATAGATAAGCTGTTTATCCGAGAGCTGTTTGATCAATTCCGCTTGTTTATTTTTCATCGTGAACATCTTTCAGAAGCAAAAAGCGGGCTAATTCTTCTTTCCAGCTGAAGTTAAAGCTGTTCCCGTAAATACTTTGATCTGGCATGCTTTTAAAAAAGTCCTCTGCCCTCAATCCGCAATGGTCACAGCAATCCTTTTCCTTCTTGCCTGCCGGCTCCTCTTCAAAATATTGCATAATTCCTGTACGCCTGCACAAGGAACTGTGCAGCCATCCGAAAAAGCGATGAAACTTTTTCATATTGTATTGCGTTCTGTCCGCTGCATACTCTTCCATATCTCTTTGTATATCCCCTATACTTCTCAATCGGTTATTTTGGATAAAATGTTTAATGAAACCCCACTGAGTTTCATTCAGGGAGTATGCCATCATCAGCCTTTCCTCTTCCTGCAGCATCACATCAGGATTTCCGCCATTATTTTTTATATAGGAAAAAACAGCCTCCATTTGGGCAGGAAGAGGAAATTGCTGCTCCAAAAGACGAATAGGCAGGCCTTCATCACCGTCGGAATATAAGAGGACAGCCAGGCTTTCTAAACCGTCCCGTCCTGCCCTGCCGATTTCCTGGACATATGACTCCATGCTGGCAGGGGTGTGAAAATGGATGACAAATCTGACATTTTCCTTGTTGACACCCATGCCAAACGCGGATGTTGAACAGATGATATTCAGCTGGCCGTTTAAAAATTGCTGCTGAATCAGAATCCGATTTTCCTGCTCCATTCCCCCATGATAGCAGCCGACCCCTTTTATCCCCATTTCCAATAATTTTTGCGCTGAGGATTCCGCGGCCTTTTTACTCGAAAAGTATATAATGCCCGGTCCCTGTAAGGATTGGACCAGTTCGATTAAGCGGTTTAATTTATCATCAAATGAATGATGTTTTTCCACAATAAGTGAGATATTGGCACGGTCCACGGAGGAGATGACTTCGCGGCACGAGCTAAGCCCCAGCTTATCTTTGATATCGCTCCTCACTTCCCTTGTTGCGGTAGCTGTAAGTGCTAACGTAAGCGGATTGGATAACGTCTCTCTTATCACGCCCAGTTCGAGGTATTCCGGCCTGAAATCATAGCCCCATTGAGAAATGCAGTGAGCTTCATCAATGACAAACAATCCGATCTCGAGACGCATCAAAGCTGCCTTGACATGTTCAAGTACGAGCATTTCCGGTGACATAAATATGAAACGGAAATTGTGCAGGTTTGCAATTGCCTTTCTTTTTTCAGCAGGAGATAAAAAGGAATTCAGGGTCAAAACACTCTTTTCCCCACCTGCTTTAAGCTGTTCCGCCTGATCCTGCATCAAAGACAGAAGCGGCGAAACAATAATTGCCGGCTTATTCAGCAGATATACCGGAAGCTGGTAGCATAACGATTTACCTGACCCTGTCGGCAGCATGCCAATCGTATCTTCTCCATCCAGCAGAGAAGAAATGATTTCCTCCTGGCCGGGACGGAATTCCTTAAAACCAAAATAATTATTTAATGCTGCATGTAGATTCATAAGTTATCCCCTGCTTTAGCGAGCACAAGACGAATTTTAAAAAAGCTGATGCTTTCATTTTTTACCAGCATTTTAATGGATTTTAACTGTTTAGTTTTACTTTCGCCAGCCGCCCGTAAAATGAGCATTTTTTCTTTCTCCGATACATAGTCATGTATCGGAAATTCTTTGTCTGCCAGTGCGATTTCGACAATATGGTCTTCTATGGTATTTGACTTAAGTTTCCTTATTCCCGCTATGTCCTGCAGGGAATAGCCTTTTGCGAGAAGTTCCAATGTGGCTTTGGACGATTGTGTCAAGGAACCATTATTGCTGTTCCCCTTATTTTTCAGCAAGGATGCAAGCAAAGGGTAATCCCCCTTTCCCATAGATATTTGCTCCATCATAAAATGGATGGTACCAAGAAACACAAACTTAATATGCCATTCATCATCTGCAAGCTCTGCAGCAATCTGATTATATGTATAGCCGATGCGGTGGCTTCCGGACAATTTCAGTACAAAGATTTTCTGTTCCAGTGCTTCCCTTGTTTCTAAAAGACTGACCAGTTCCGAATAAAGATGTTCTGACAAAAGAACGCGGTTTTTTCCTGCGCCAGACAGAAACTGTTTCACAAAGCTTTGTATGCCAAGATTCCGCTGAATCGGATAAAAGGATTTTTGAGAGCGAATAATATGCGAAAGGGATTGGATAACCAATGAAAGCCGTCCCCAAAAAGCAAAAGCTTCGCTATGGAATTTCAATCCATTAAGCGCCGCCGGCAATGGCTGTTTGTCCAGATACTCTGTGAGCAGTTCCTCTCCCTGCCGGCTGATGATAAAATGATCTTCCCTTGTTCCGGGATCAATAAGCCCATTATTCTCAAGGCCTGCCGCTGTTTTCATCAATTCTTCCCTGGAAAGGGAAGGAACGGTCCCAAACAAGGGAGACAGGCGGAAGAAGTGTGCATCCTGAATGGTCTGTGACGATTTTTTTCCTTTTAGCATATGATAAATTCCATGAACAGAGCGTTCACCTTTAAACATTTTAATACTATATAAAATAACAGCCTCTAAATAGTGGCGAATCAATGTCCATCACAACCCTATAGTAAAGTTAGTTCCATTGTATCAAATTGCAGGAATACCGTGGATAATTTATTACCGGCCGCCGCACCGAACAGCTCAAATGGAAGATAAGATCTTCGCCATATCTTGGACCCAGCAAGCGTTCAGCTGAAGGGTTTACGTTCATATCGCACACTAAAAAAATACAGGAACCCTCTTTACAGCTCGCTGTATCAGAGATTTTTATTGAAAAGTTTGTATTTCAGTTTTACAATAGTAAAGAGTTAGAGCTTCCAACCTCTTGGGAGCGATAGCGCTGAACCTACCGGGAGGGATATTAATGGCAAAATATACAATCGTTGATAAAGAAACATGTATCGCATGCGGCGCTTGCGGTGCTGCTGCGCCAGACATTTATGATTATGATGACGAAGGAATCGCATTTGTTACGCTAGATGACAATGAAGGCATCGTCGAGATTCCAGATGTTCTCCTTGATGATATGATGGATGCATTTGAAGGGTGCCCGACAGATTCAATCAAAGTTGCCGATGAACCATTTGACGGCGACGCAATGAAATTCGAATAACAAAAAAAGCCATCTCAAAATGAGGATGGCTTTTTTTGTTATTCTTCCCCAAAGGGCGGGTGCCGTTTATTCCATATACATTCATGTTAAAAGGTCTATTTATCGCTCAAGCAGCAAAGTTTACGAAAACAGCCTTTCTTAAATATATTTAATTTCTAATTTTCGCCTATTTTAACTTCCCGTTTTGACAGTAAGTTAACTATTATTAAAAATATTACTGATAGTAAAAGCGGGCTAAATAATATCCATGGAGCAGTTAATATATCGTTTATGCTCTGTCCAATCATACCAGCCCATTCTCCGGATTGGGATAAGTATTTTTCATCTCTTTCGGGATCTGCTGCAATATTCCCTGGCTTTATTCCCCCAATGAAATATTTAAATACCCCCAAATGAATTAATAGTAATAAATTAGCTGAAATTTGCTGTAAAAATAAACTAATTAAGCGATTTTTCATAACTGGCACTATATGTTTCGTTAAGATACGCCAATTAGAAGCACCTAAATGCATGGAGGCCTCTATGTATGAACTTTTTACTATTTCTTTCATTTCATTTGAAACAGTATTTATTAATATAGGAAATCCCACAAAAATTATGATCAAAAGCTGAATTATAATCATTTTGGTATAGCCCATTTGAGCCTTCAAGAATATAAGGTCTTGAGAAAGAATAATTACTAAAACAAAAGCCGGAATATACTGAAAGGGCATTAAAAAAAGCTGTATTTTATTGCTGACCTTCTTAAGTGGAAATACTAAAAGATAAGCACATGTAATGCTAATTATGATTCTGGCAAGAGATACTATGGTAATAAAAAAAATAGTATATTTTGCACCATCGAGTACTCTTAAAACTAAATCATTTCCGCCTCTATCAGTTCCTAACGGATGATGAATGGATGGAGGAAATGGAGCAAATTCAGTATCACCATTTTCTGTTATATGTATTCTATCAGCCTTAATATGTTCCTTAACTATTACACTATAAAATAAACTAATGATACATATCGTTATTAATATAACTAAAAGTGTTAGCAGTGGCTTTTTTTTAATAAAATTCAACATAACAAATCACACTCCCGTTTTTATAACGGTTGATTTTATTAATAAAAATATTATTCCATATGGGATTAAAATTAGAATGATGCCTATAGCAAGTACATCTTCAGACATAAAACGGTACATTAAAAGGGTAAATCCTTTCATTTGAAATAAATATTCAATAATTATCAAGCTAGACAGCATAACCCAATAAATTACTGTCAAATATTGCAATAAAGAATAACATAAATTTCTAAATACGTGTTTAAAGAAAATTTGACTTCTAGAGACACCTGTCGCTACTGCAAATTCAACATACATCTTTTCATATTCCTCTTCAGTAATGGCAATTAGTAATCTTATCAACATAAACAGCGGTATAATCATTAAACAAAAAATAGGAATGACATAAATATTAGAACTAAATCCATATAATTGAAAAATTTTTATACCAGTATGTTTATAAATATAGATTATTAAGTATTGAATAGAAATAATAATAAATATATCAGGTAATATTTCGGTGATTGTAATAATTTTCATTACAATCCTTTTAGCTTTCCTTGGCAGATAAATATAGATAAATGTAACTAAAACGGCGATGATCATTGATAAAATTAGTGATATCAATAAAATGGTCATAGAATATGTATAGGCTTTAGGT
>NZ_MLYQ01000028.1:0-26091 GCF_001866725.1 Bacillus sp. MUM 13 | reverse complement strand
GTTCTGTGAAGCGATTCTGTTGTTAAACCGGGGTGATTGGAGTGTAAGGTGAGAGACTCCTGTGGGATTAGCGGGAAGGTGCTGAGGAAGGCTCACCGCCCGCCCCACGGAAAGCGAGCAACCTGGAGCGGAAATCAACCACTTGTTCAGGTAGCAGCAAATTTCACGAAAAGAGCCTTATGTTTAAATGGCAGCAACCAAGTTTATGGACGATTATCTATATGTGTTCTGTTGTCTCCAGTAAAGCAATGAACTAGCAGAAAAGAACTAAATATTGCCTGCCGATGTACTAACCAATCCCTGTGTTACTTTCAGATGAAGTATAGAAATCGGCCATTTATTATAAAACGGTGGATAAGCAATTCCGATTTAGACTGCACTTTGCTGAAGAACTCATTTTTTTTGCTTGTTTTTTTAATTCTCCTAAAAGAGCAATTAACGTTGAAACAAACATAACACCCATAAAGGTACCATTTATAAATCTATGGTCTGTAAAATTCAATACTGTTACAAAAAATATAAAGCTGCTGATACAATCAAAGATAGTTTTTCCATATTTTTACCTGCATATAATTGTCCTTTAACAGAATAAGTCCCTATAAAGATAATACTATAAAAAGTACATACCTTGGATGAAATCAACAATACTACGAAGAGAGCCAAAAATATTCAATGTGTTTTATTCGCTCTTTTCTTAAAGATTGTTGTTTTTTTAATTTGTTATGTGAGACGTTCCCATTGTCAAGTCAGGTTGATTGGAGCGAGCATCCTGGAGCGGAAATCAACTACCTTGTTTCATAGCAACAAAGTATATGAAAACAGCCTTTTTATATGCATATTATCCCCAATTACCCATTCCGGAATAAAAGATATCATTTTTTAAACACTCCATATTCATAGATTCTTGGAATTATATTATTGGAGCAAATGATAAGTAATGAAATTTGAATTTTTAGAAAAATTAATTGATTTATCGCGTTGAAGTGTTATAATGTAAAAATTATATTAAAAGAAAGCAGGGATATGATGGCCGGGACAGCATCCTTAAAAAAACGGATCGGAATTGAAGAAATACTTATAGCAAACAAAGAACTAAAAGAGGTTGTGGTACATACCCCGCTGCAAAAAAGTGAAAGACTTTCAGAGAAATATGAATGCAGCCTTTATTTGAAACGTGAAGATCTTCAGCATGTGCGCTCTTTTAAGCTCAGGGGAGCCTACTATAAAATGAAAAGTCTTCGTGATGAAGAAACGAAAAACGGGATTGTCTGTGCAAGTGCAGGCAACCATGCTCAAGGAGTCGCTTTTTCCTGCAGCCAGCTTGGCATACACGGGAAAATTTTCATGCCTGCTACCACTCCAAGACAAAAAGTGAAACAGGTTGAACTTTTTGGCAGGGATAAAATACAAATTATTCTTTCTGGCGACACATTTGATGATGCATTTGCCGAAGCAAAGCTTTGTGCGGATAAAGAAGAAAGAAGCTTTATACATCCCTTTGACGATGAATGGGTCATTGCAGGACAGGGGACTGCTGCCGTTGAGATATTAAACGATTGTGATGAAAAAATTGATTATCTTTTTGCAAGTATAGGCGGAGGGGGCCTGATGGCAGGGTTATCTTCCTATTTTTCCGCTCTTTCTCCAGAGACAAAATGCATGGGGGCAGAGCCTGCAGGTGCTGCCTCCATGAAGTTTTCTTTTGAACAGGAAGAAGTAAGAGAATTAGCGGAAATTGATACATTTGTTGATGGTGCTGCAGTGAAGTGTGTGGGCCGGAAGACCTTTGAGATATGCAGGGAAAATGTCGCTGATATCCTGAAGGTTCCGGAAGGGAAAGTGTGCACGTCTATCCTGGAACTGTACAACGAACACGCCATCATCGCAGAGCCTGCAGGTGCTTTGCCTGTTGCTGCTCTCGATTTCTGCAGAGAGCAGATAAAAGGAAAAACAGTTGTCTGTGTCATCAGCGGAGGCAATAACGATATCAGCAGGATGCAGGAAATTAAAGAAAAATCGCTGCTGTATGAGGGACTGCTTTATTACTTTATTGTGAATTTCCCCCAAAGGGCAGGAGCATTGAGAGAATTCCTTGATGAAGTTCTAGGACCGGATGATGATATTTCCAGATTTGAATATACAAAGAAAAACAATAAGGAAAGCGGACCTGCTCTTGTGGGTGTGGAGCTTAAAAGCCGGCACGATTACGACGGGCTGATTCAGAGGATGAAGAAAAAGGCATTTCCATTTGTGGAAGTGAATAAAGACAGCAATCTATTTCACCTCTTAATCTGAAATATGGTCTAATTATTCCGAAATTTTAATTTTATATGGAAGACAAGGGTGTATTGAGTTAAAATGAATAGGTAGCAAAGATTTTTATAACGTTCGCAATTACGGGTATGGGGAAATTACGCAAAGCCTATACGAGGCTTTAACATCAAAGGAGATGTGTTTATGCTTTCCAATATTGGCTTGCCGGGCCTATTTATTATTCTTATATTAGCGCTAATTGTCTTTGGACCGAAGAAACTTCCGGAAATCGGCCGTGCCGCGGGACAAACTCTAAAGGAATTCAAGAACTCTGCACGTGAATTGACCAGTGACAGCAAAGAGGAAATCGAAGAAAAGAAAAATATCACGAAATAAAGTGAAACTGCCAGCTGCAGTGTTCTTACTCCCAGATGATGGTTTTTTGAAGGGCCCTGTGCTGGTGCAACAAATAATTCCCGATTTTGTAGGGGAATTACTGCTTGTCTATAAGGGTTAAAATAGGTGCGGGATGAGGCCATCTTGCACCCATTTAGCGATAAGGGCTCATCAGGGCATTGGACTTTTACAACAATTGAATTCAATTGAGAAGGCGTGATGAACTTTGGCAGACCAGGATTTACACATCATTGAACACCTGGAGGAACTGAGAAAAAGGCTCATTATCTCTGTTGCTGCTTTTTTTGTTTTTTTTATATTGGCTTTCATTTATGTAGAAGATATCTATAAGTGGTTTATCCGGGATCTGCATATGAAACTGCTCGTACTGGGGCCAAGCGATATTATTTGGATATACTTCACTCTTGCGGCAGTTATCGCAATAGCTGGAACCATTCCTGTGCTGGCATTTCAAATATGGCTATTTGTGAAGCCTGCACTTATGCCGAATGAACTCAGGGCAACATTAGCATATATTCCGGCCCTTTTTCTTCTTTTTGCAGGCGGCCTCGCATTCGGTTATTTTATCATTCTGCCAATGGTTTTTAAATTCCTCCTAAACATCGGGGGAGATATGTTCACCGCTGCTTTCACAGCAGAAAGGTATTTCCGTTTTGTTCTGAATATGACTCTTCCATTCGGGGTTCTATTTGAGCTTCCTGTGGTCACCATGTTTTTGACATCAATAGGGATCATTAATCCATTTGTGCTGCAAAAACTGAGGAAATATGCTTATTTTGTTCTGGTTATCATTGCTGTAGTGATAACACCGCCGGATTTTATGTCAGACTTCATTGTGACACTTCCTTTGCTGTTTTTATATGAAATCAGCATCTCGCTTTCTAAGATTGTCTTTAAGCGGAAACAAAAAAGGGAAGCCATGCAGGAATTTAGTCTGCAAAACCATTAAAGACACGAAAGGGGGCTTTTTTAAAGCACCTCTTTTTTTTGGCTCTTTTCTTAAAGAATGTTGTTTATTTAATTTGTTATGTGAGGCTTCCCATTGCCAAGTCAGGTTGATTGGAGCGTAAGGTGCGAGACTCCTGGAGGCTCACCGGCTTGCGTGAAAAGCGAGCATCCTGGAGCAGAAATCAACTACCTTGTTTAATAGCAACAAAGTTTACGGAAACAGCCTTTCTTAAAGATTGCTGTTTTTTAAATTTGTTATGTGAAAATATAACGTGTTTTTTTTCGGCTGAAATAGGGAAAATGAATAAAACATCATGTGAGGGAGAGATTTTTATATGAATATCACAGCAGAAACCGTATTGACCCATGTAGATTTTGCGAAAAATATAAAGGAAGAAAAGGGGTTTGTCTTTTTTGATTTTTCCTATGAAGAGGAACTGGCACATGTCAGGGTAAAGGACGACCTGTCAATCATTGAAGTGAAATGCAGGACCATGTCTAAAGAGCTCGAAGAAGGTTTTGAGCAGGAAATAACAGAAAAATTAACCGGGCTTGCTTAACACACTGTCAGCAAACATTAAAGCATGAAGGAAACTCCTCATGCTTTTTTTGTCTGCTTTTTTTCCTCTTATTGACATTCAGCGTTTTTCAATAATGAATGTATCTGATAATAATGCCCAGTTTTGAGGAAAAGGATAGCCTAGGACCCAGTAGCTGATTCCCCTTAATCCATAGGTTTTTACCAGATCGAACTTTGCTTTGGCACTTCTTGCATCTTCAAACCAGACTTCATGGCTCCGCCCAGAGCTGTCCTGGTAGTTAAAATAGGGAGATTGGGCGACTGGATTATATTTTATTTCTGCATTATGTTTTACGGCTCTGCGGATTGCTTCCTGCATATCAAATGTTTCGGCCTCCTGTCCTTCTTTATGGGGAATAAGCCAGTCTCTGGCATAAAGCTGAAATCCCATTAATATCTTTTTTCCGGGCATGACTGTTACGGCATAATCCAATACACGTTTCATTTGATCCAGCGGGGATATGGCCTGCGGAGGCCCTTTTCGATACCCCCATTCATAGGTCATGAGCACGGTAAAATCGAGAATTTTCCCATGTGCAGCATAATCATGTGCTTCAACTAAAGGCCCCTTTTGTTCCGAGCTGGTCTTCGGGGCGAGTGAAGAACTGACAAAGTAGCCTTCCTGATGTAATTTATCTGCAGCAAGCTTGAGAAAACGATTATAGAAATCCCGGTCTTTAGCCGCGGTATTTTCGAAATCGATATTTAAACCCCTGTAGCCTTTCTTTTTCATCACAGCAAGAATATTTACTAAAAGCTTTTCCGTTAATTGCCTATCAGATAAGATGGTATGCGCCAGCTCGGTACCTGCTTCAGAAGAAGAAAAATTTGTGATGGACATAATCGGGACAACCCCATTTGAAAGTGCAGCTTCAACAGTAGGAACATCATCAAGCGGTCCAAGGCTCCCATCTCTTCGCATCAGATAGGCAAACGGGCAAACAAATGTCAAATCGTATGCAACTTCTCTCACGTCCCTTGCGCCGGCTTGGCCATACCTATTTGTAAATCCATTCACCTCGATCCGGGGTTTGGATTTTCGCGGAATTTTGATGATTTGACCTTCTGATAGACCAGAAGAGCTTGAAAGATTGTTGGCCTGCAAAAGCGATTTTACGCTTGTTCCATACATACCTGCTATTTTGTGGATAGAATCAGCTTTTTTCACCCTGTGAAAAACTGCCGGTATGGTAAGCTTCTGGCCGGGATAAACCTTTGATAAAGATGGCAGTGAGTTGATTTGCAGAATTTCCTGGGGTGTCGTGCTGAAATAATCGGCAATACCATAAAGGGTGTTTCCTGGCATAACTTTGTAGGTAAGATATCGTTCTGGAATAAGCAGTGCCATGCCAATTAACAGTTTATCCGGATATTCAAGCCCATTTACTTCTACAATTTTGCTTGCACTCACACCGTATTGCTGAGAAATGTGCCATAGCGTATCGCCTTCATGCACAACATGTATTTTCAATTTTTGCAGCCCTCCTTTTTGCTTTTTAACTGTTTTGCTTTCAATGTATTCCCCCATCAGCCCGTACTATTCCCTTCTCCAAAGCTGTTACCGCTTGACGCTTAACGGAAAAATACAGTTTGTAAAAAGCTCTTAAATAAGAAAGCACATATTATTGGAGGGATGTGTATGCAACGAGCAGGAGCGGTTTGCGTTCCTTGTTTGCATCTTAAGCGTAGCTTTGCTCCATTTTCATTTTGAAAATTAGAGTAGGTTTTTCTGTCTTCGCCAATTGAAGTAAACTTTAGAAGCTGCAAGGAACTTGCTTCACGTTTGGCGAATATACATTTATAGCCTTTTAAACTTTGTTGCTTATGCAACAAGGTGGTTGATTTCTGTTCAAGGGTTCTTACTTTCCCCCGGCAGGCGGTGAGCCTGCGGAGTCTCTATTCCGCTAATCAAAGCAGGAATCTAGCACCATACGCTCCAATCAAAGGGACTTAACAATGGAATCGCCTTACGGAATAACAAATAACAATAATCTTTAAGTAAAGAGCAGTTTAAAACACAAGCCAGCGAAGAATGGGAGAGAGGTGCTGCATGATGGAAAATGGCATGGTAAATCCTCAGGTTGATGAGTTTTTAAGTAAAGCAAAAAAGTGGAAGGCAGAATATGAGGCAATGAGGAAAATCGTTCTTGATTGCGGATTGAGCGAAGACTATAAATGGAAACATCCCTGTTACACTTAACGGGGAAAAAACATAGTGCTAATACATGGTTTCAAAGAATATTGTGCACTTCTGTTTCACAAAGGCACCTTGCTGCAGGATACGCACGGGATTTTAGTTCAGCAAACGGAAAATGTACAGGCTGCGCGCCAAATCCGTTTCACTGATGTTCAAGAAATAGTCAAAATGGAGACCATTTTGTAAGACTATTTAAGGTATGCCATTGAAGCGGAAATGCCGGATTGGAAGTGGATAAAAAGTATACTGAAATAATACCGGATGAACTGAAAAATGCATTCAGTGAAATTCCGGCTTTGAAAACCGCTTTTGAACATTTGACTCCGGGCAGGCAAAGACCCGTCAGTCGCGGATTGAAAAAAACATCCGCCAAATCCTTGTTGGAAAGGGATTGAATGATAAGTCTATCAGGATGGACAAAACTCATTAAAATGCTGAATAATGCTTGTGTTAGTGTTCACTTGAACTTTAGTCCAGTGCTGCACGTATATTCACTTATATACTCCATGCATGGGAGGGTAACCCTATCCATTAGACGGCAGCCATCATTACTGGGAAACTGGTGAATGAAAGGGAATTTTTTGAAGAAGAAATACATTTTTTTCTTTTTTTGTGTATAATAAGAATAATCGGTGGAAAATGAGGATTGATATTTTGCTTTTTAAAAACCTGGAGTTCAAAAATGGTATTGGACATAAGGTGAAAATAACAGATATCCCCGTCTTATTGCCAGGCGACCCCAATTATTTTATGGTCACCGCCAGGCTGGAGATGCTCATGAATCATGTTTATCGCAAAACGGATTGCCCGGTGAATTGTTCCTTTAAGGACTACTTAGCTGCCGTTTTAAGATGGCCGGATTATCAAAAAATGTTTTTAGAGGAACACTTGAAAAGCAATGCTTAACACTAAAGGACTGTCTTAACCAGCAGAATAGCCCAGAAGAAACAGCTTAGTCAAAATACCTGAGCTGCAAGATTCCGGACGGTATTCTGCTGGCCGGAGACAGTCTTTTTTTTCTTGATGCATAGCTCGGCTTTCTATATTACCTTTGTAAATATTGGAATTAAGTCTAATTAGTGAATTATAAAAATAAAACAGCAAGCACACTTTATAATTCAGTTTGAAAGCACTTGCCGAAAAGGTATAATACAATAGAATTACTACTCTAAGGATGTGAAACATTGAAAATAGTCAAAATTGTTACTGATTCAACAGCAGATATGACACCAGAAGAATTTGAAAAATATGGAATAACAATGATTCCGCTTTCGATTTGTATAGATGGTGAAACCTTCTTAGACAAAATTGAAATAGAACAAGAAGAATTTTTGAAGCGAATGAAAAATGCTAAGGACCTTCCTAAAAGCTCCCAGCCCTCAGCAGGAGTTTTTTTGGATGTTTATAATAAACTGGGCGAAGATGGCAGTGAAATCATTTCGATCCATATGACTGGCGGAATGAGCGGAACAGTGAAAACAGCTGAAAGTGCCGCAGCCATGTCGGATTCGAAAGTAACGGTCATTGATTCAAGTTTCATTTCAAAATCACTGTCTCATCAGGTGATAGAAGCTGCTGAAATGGCCAACGCTGGAAAAACTACAGCTGAAATTAAGGACAGGCTAGATCAAATCAGAAAAAATTCAAGCCTGATTATTGTTATTGATACACTAGAAAATCTGGTGAAGGGCGGAAGAATCGGGAAAACAGCAGCATTCATTGGATCCTTGCTGAATATTAAGCCCATTGCCGAGCTTGAATCAGGAGTTTTGAATCCGATTACAAAGGTGAGAAGCCAATCACAGGCGATTAAATGCCTTGTCAGCCGATTTAAAGCCGATACTGAAGGCAAAAAGCTGTCAGGAGTCGGTATCGTGCATGCCAATGGCTATCAGCTCGCAGCTAAAGTTAAAGAGGCCATCTGCAGCATTACTGGACTTGAAACGATTACTATTGAAGGTACTACACCTGTAATCAGCACTCACACGGGAGAGGGTGCAATGGCACTCATGTACTATTGGGATTAAATAATGTAATGAACCTCCTTCTTCTTGAGTTTTCTGCGGGAATAGAAGATAGGAGGTTTGTTTTTTTTGCTGTTTTCTTTAGGTAAGGCTGTTTTCGTAAGCTTTGTTGCTATGTAACAGGGGATTGTTTTCCGCTTCAGAATGCTCGCTTTTCACGGGGTGTACGGTGAGGCATCCTCGCCAATGCCTGCTAGGTCTCAAAGAGCTTTTTTTGATCACTAAAGATTTAATCCTTGTTTATTGATTCCTATTAATAACTGGTTGATTTTTTTATAGTCAGGGAATTCCGGAAGCTGTGATTTTTCTAATGCAGCTTTTAAATGTCCATCATACATCTCAACCATTTCTAATGCCTGCTCAAAGGTAAATCTCCCATTGCGGCAGTCGAGAAGTAAATGCCTATTTGTTCTAAATGTACTGTAGTCTCCGGTTTCAAGGATTTCTATAGCGCTTGTAAGAAGCCTGATGCTGTGCATGAAGAATTTTGTATCATAGCCATAATCCTCTATTAAATCCTGCCTTCCGGAACCAGTGGTCTTTTTATTTTTTAATTTTTGAATCTGAGAATAAGCATAGCCGCCGAATTTTTTCTGAATATGCTTAGATAAAAACAAATGCCGGTTATCAATTAATATCTGCCCTAATGGTGTTACTTTTACATAATCACTTTGTTTCACAAAAAGGATATCAATATTATTTGGTACACCGCCCATGGCATCTTTAACAAACTTATTGATATGAATGATATTCACATCGACATCATCTTTGGTATTTTTAAAATTCTTTCCGCCGCTTGTATTATATTCATTAAAAGATTCTAAACCTAAGTAGTACTCAGGAGGCGGAATGCAAATGCCTTTGAAGTCCCTGTCTGATGTATCTGTATTAGTTCCATATGCATAGCTCCCAGCAGGGGAAAGAATGATGGTTCTTTCTTCAAGCCATGGCAAATTAGATGTTTGTAAATCAAATTCACTCATTTTACACCCTCCCTAATTTCATATAATCTTACTAATCCTAAAATTACCTCCTGATTTTCCTTTAGGGTGTTCATCATAAAGCTGATCTTCACGGCCCGATTCACATATTCCTTGCACCTGTAAGCCCTCAACTGGGATAAATCATGAAACGTTAAGTATGACATACATATATTAGGAGGGAAATAAGATAAGGCGGTGGGCAGACTGAGTGAAAAAGTACTTTTTTTCGGCGATTTGGGCATCGATGATATATTTGCGCTTTTTTATGCGTACTACTCAGAAGATATTGAAGTGGTCGGTGTGGTTGCAGATTATGGAAATGTTTCGAAAGATGAAGCCGTTAAAAATGCCCGCTACCTTCAAAAAATCTTTAGAAAAGATGTGCCTGTTATGGGTGGGGCCAGGATACCTCTGACTGGAAAAGAGCCGGAGTATTTTCCGGAAATCCATGGACTTGAAGGACTTGGTCCTTTCTCGATAGCCGATGAGCCTAACTTGACGTTTGAAAATTTCTTTGAAGTTGCACCTCTGATTGATAAGTATGAAGGCAATTTGACCTTAATCAACGTGGGCCGGCTGACATCCCTAGCCTCAGCATTTGTGTTTTTTCCTGAAACAATGAAAAAAATCAAAGATTTTTATATTATGGGCGGCGCGTTCAATTATCCCGGAAATGTTACTCCGGTAGCAGAAGCGAACTTTCATGGAGATCCGATTGCAGCTAATATCGTAATTTCCAGAGCTCCGAGAAAAGTCAGGATATTCCCGCTAAATGTAACCCAAAACAGCATCATCACGCCTTACGTGATGGATTATGTTATTTCTGAAATGAACAGCGGAAAAATGGAACCGGCAAAAATACTAAAACCAATGTATGACTTCTACTTCAATGCCTACAAAAAACAGAATCCTTCCATCCAGGGAACACCGCTTCATGATTTAATGACCATGTGGGCCATCAAAGATAAACAATCCATTATTTTCGCCGATGCTCCTGTAAAAGTGATAACTGAGGAAGGAGACGCATTTGGACAAAGTATTGCAGACTTTAGAAAGATCAGGGAAAAGGCGCTATATCCTGTTCATAAAATTGCTCTCCGTGCCGACTATGCACGTTTTGTTAATTCTTTTGCAGAAACATTTATCAAAGGAAGCAACAGAAGTGCAAAATGAAAAAAGTCTTTTAAATGATAACCTCACCTTTTATTATCTGTTAAAATAATAAAAACAAGCCAAAATTATGAAGTAATAAGTTTGGCTTGTTTTAACAGTTGTAAAACATAAAGGCGGGGTATAATGAAAAAGCTACATACCGTTTTCATCCTCATTGGAATTTTTGCTGTACTGCTTTTATCAGCTTGCGGCAAGGAGGGTGTGCCAGGAGCCAAGAACTGGGATGTTAATTCCTTTGCATTTACCAACCAGGATGGAAATACCATTTCCAGGCAAGATTTAAAAGGAAAAGTTTGGATAGCTGATTTTATGTTCACAAGCTGTCAGGATGTATGTCTGCCGATGACAGCCAATATGGTGAAGCTTCAGCAAATGCTTAAGGATAAAGGAATCGATAATGTGGAATTTGTTTCATTTTCAGTGGATCCATATACAGATAAGCCAGCCGTTTTGAAGGAATTTGGACAAAGGTTTAAAGCCGATTTTGAAAACTGGAATTTCCTTACGGGGTACAAACAATCCCAGATAGAATCTTTTGCAAAAGACAGCTTTCATACCATTGTGCAAAAACCGGAAAATATGGATCAAGTCATGCATGGAATCAATTTTTACCTTATAGATCAAAAAGGTAAAGTCATTCAGTATTACAATGGTGTGAAAGGAACACCATTTGATGACATTGTAAAGCATATTAAGATTTTGCAAGACAGCAACTGAGGCAGGCAAACCCCTTTTCCAAAAATTCAGATGAGGAAAAAGGGGTTTTAATCTATTCCGAGCTTTGGTTTTTCAAACAAATGCAGTTAACCGACAGTTTTCAATTGTAAGAATTTTAGGCAGAGCAATTATTCGAAAGATCCAAGTACTCGACGGACTTACTTCCGGGGAATAATTTAGGTATAACCCGGCGGTCTGATCCAACTTTTCCGGCATTATTGCCAGCTATGAGGATGAAAATCCCGAGAATAATCATTTGCAGATTGGTGCTTACCGCACCTGAAAACACATAAGCAAAATGTTTGGCAAGGCCAGTTCTTTTATAAAGACACCCCACCAGGGATGTACTGCTGGATGTCCGCCTGAAACCTGTTTTAAAGCTCCCTGCATAAAACCGGCTGCATCAAAATTCCTGCTGACTATTTTTCCCACGCCTGCTTTCATCCGTTGAATTCCGAGATACAAGCGAATAATGGCAAGGACATAAGAGACTAACGGTTGTTCCTTAAAAACTCAATAAACATATAAATTCTCCTTAAAAATAATCCTAATTGATAACGATTATCATTTCTCGAACTTCCCCAAAGGGGTCAATATGAAAAAGGGATTAGTAAAGCAACTGTTAAGATAATTAAATATACCTATTCAATTTGTCCGCTGAAATTACCTTCAAGCTCATACTGCTAATAACAGTAAAAGAAATGTTCAAATCTTACTTCTTCCCGAGGGTTTTACTTTGCTTCAGGGCACCAAAAAAATATACAATAATCCTGATATTGATTGCTGATAGTGATAGTGATTTTTTAGCGAGATCAGATAGGAAGTTTTTTATTCTTTTTCCGTGTTATAATAAAAAGAAGACTTATAAAGATTTTGTAAAAAAGGAAGGTGGAGTAATGAGTAAAAAATTCACCTGTCTTTTAATATGCCTGCTATTGTTATCAGCTTGTTCCCGTGAAGCAGAAACTCCTGCTGCTGTAAATGGCGAAGGACAAAAAAACAGCCTCACGCTGGATAAAAAAGAAGATATTCCGGCATCCTTTTTTCCGGATCCGGTTCAAATAGTTTCAATCGGAGATTCATTGACTGAAGGGGTTGGCGACAGTACAGATAAGGGAGGATATGTCCCTTATCTGCAAAGAAAGCTGGAAAAAGAACCTTCCATCACGGCAGTTAATATCATCAATCACGGTGTGCGGGGCAGCCGGACAGACCAATTGCTAAAAAGGCTGGAACAGACTGAGACAAAGCGGGATATCAGAAAAGCTGACAGTGTCGTCATTACGATCGGCGGCAATGATATCATGAAGGTCGTCCGCAATCATTTTTCTGATTTACAAATGGAGCAGTTTGAACAAGCAAGAAAAGGGTATGAAAAAAGACTGGGGAAAATCATCAGTAAAGTCAAAGAAGAAAATCAGCAAGCACAGATTTATTTAGTCGGAGTTTATAATCCTTTCTCTGATTATCTGACATCCTTCAAGGAACTCGATGTCATCAGTGAAGACTGGAATGACAGCAGCAGAAAAGTGCTGCAGAAATTCCCTGACAGCCATTTTGTTGAAATTGAGGATATTTTCAGCAAGCAGGGAGAGAAATTATTATTCAAGGACGATAATTTCCATCCAAATGACAGGGGATATGAAAAAATCGCTTCCAGGATCTTTCAGAATATGGAAGGAAACTCTTTAGGCGATAATACATTAGAAGCGAGTGCCAAAGGGAATGAGGAATAACTGAACATGAAGAGCAAGAAGTGGAAGATTTTATTTATTACATTATTATCGATTAATGCAGCAGTGGTCATCTGGCTCCTGATTGCCATTAATCTGCCTGCTAAGGATGAACAGCCCCCGAAAAGCTATAGCAGGGAAAAAGACATTCAGTTTCAAATTGATACCAATAAACAAGATATGAATAGACTGATTAATCAATACCTTGAAAAGGAAGGGCTGAGTGACGGCCCGCTTCACTATGAAGTGTATCTGAATGATGATGTGGAATTATACGGAAAACTCCCTTTTTTCGGGAGGGAACTTCAGATGAAGCTTGCATTTGAACCGCTGGCACAGAAAAACGGGGACTTGGTGCTGAAGCAAAAATCCATCTCTGTCGGACAGTTGAATCTGCCGGTTTCGTATGTAATGAATTTCATTAATGAAAGCTACAAAACCCCGGATTGGGTCAATATCCAGCCTAACAATGAATTGATATACGTCTCCTTAAATGATATGAAATTAAAAAGCGATGTACATGTTAAGGCAAAAACTTTTGATTTAAAGCACAACAGAATATCATTTCTTCTCAATGTACCTTCTGTAAATCCATAAAAGAACCGGATGCTCTCCGGTTCTTTTCCATTTAAGGAGCCAGGAAAAGCGGTTCTAAACCAGGCGATCCTTGGCTCAGACCGATAATGTATAGAGAATACGGCGTATTTTTAATTAGCGTAATTCCATCAAGCGGTAAAATTGGTTCCTTGGAGCCTGCAGCCCTAACCTCAAGATCCACTGTCATCGGAGTCAGCGCTAAGTACTTTGTAGGCTTGCGGTAGGCAGCATTAGAAAAAATGACATCCCTGCCTTTCACGGCTATGTCAACCGGCGGAGAATCTGGAGAAAGATGGATCACCCTTAATTTAGTTTCATCATTTGGCACGTGCGGGTCATCCTTAATCACTATCAATTTCAATGATTTGGCTTGCCCTGCGGCTGCAAGTGTATAAAGCATGCCGCTTTGCGGGCTCACTTTTTGGCTTAATACAGTTTGTACCTGCTGTCCTGTGGGATAAATATCAATCTGGTAGGTTCCTTCTGGAAGCGACATGTAATTGCTGATATCCCTATATGGGAAGTTTTGAAGAATACGGGTTTCATTTACATATACATCTACATTCGGTGCATCGGGGAAAGCATGCAATACCCGGACTCGTGCAGGTATACTGTCTGGCTTTGCGCCCTGCAAGGAACGCATATGGGATGCTGCCTGGTTCATACTTTTTAAATGTTTATAATAATAATGCACAAATAGATCGGGGTTGCTGTATTTATAAAATTGTGACAGCTGATCATACAGCACAGCATTATAAAGATACTTATTATTCTGCATAACTTTTTTCACTCCAATTCATATGGCCTTTACGTACTCAGCATATGCGGATGGAGGTAGGCTGGTGTCATGCAAAATCCATGAGCAGCCTGCATATTATTTTACATACTCATAAAAAGAGGATAAAATCTTAAGGATAAACATGTAGTTTGCAGTTTAGATTTGATCGACGCAAGGAGGATATTAATGACAGGATCATTTGAAAAGGCAACATTTGCGGGTGGATGTTTCTGGTGTATGGTCAAGCCGTTTGATGAGCAGCCTGGCATCCAATCAGTCATTTCAGGCTATACAGGAGGAACAAAGGAAAATCCTACCTATCAGGAAGTGTGTTCTGAGACAACAGGCCACTATGAAGCTGTACAGATTACATTTGATCCGGAAGTTTTTCCCTATGAAAAGCTCGTAGAATTATTCTGGCAGCAAATTGACCCTACAGACGCAGGCGGTCAATTCTTTGATCGGGGCAGTTCTTATCAGACTGCGGTCTTTTACCATTCAGAGGAGCAAAAGGAAATTGCTTTGCGCTCAAAGGAAAAACTGGATAAAAGCGGACGCTTTTCAAAGCCGGTCGTCACACCTGTTATACCTGCTAAAGAATTCTATCCTGCGGAAGAATATCATCAGGATTACTATAAAAAGCAGCCTCAGCATTACGCATCTTACCGTTTTGGCTCAGGCAGGCAAACATTCCTGGAAAATAAGTGGAGGGATATCAATGAAAAATAAAGAAGAACTAAAAAAGAAATTAACACCAATTCAATATGAAGTAACACAAAATAGCGGAACAGAGCCAGCTTTCAGAAATGAGTTTTGGAACCATAAAGAAGAAGGCCTGTATGTGGATATCGTTTCCGGAAACCCTTTATTCACGTCTAGAGATAAATTTGATTCCAGCTGCGGGTGGCCAAGCTTCACTAAGCCCCTTCAAGAAGAAGAGGTAATCGAGAAAAATGATACAAGCTATGGAATGATTCGTACAGAAGTGCGTTCTAAAACTGCTGATTCACATTTGGGCCATGTATTTAATGATGGGCCTGGACCTTCAGGGCTTCGATACTGTATCAATTCAGCGGCTCTTCGCTTTGTACCTGCCGCGGATCTTGAGAAAGAAGGATACGGTGAATACAAAAAATTGTTTCAATAATGGATGCGGATGAAATATAGCCTGCTATATTAATCTGTTTTGAGGAGGGAAATTGTATGTTAAGGAACTTATTTGGAAAGAAAGACAAGGACAAAGAAGAGAAAGAAATTGTTTTATTTGCTCCAGTGAGCGGAAAAGTCATTCCTCTTGAAGAAGTAAATGATCCTGTTTTTTCTGAAAAGATGATGGGAGACGGACTTGCTGTTGATCCTGATGAAGGGGAAGTAAGGGCCCCTTGTGACGCAGCTGTTATTCAAGTTTTTCCGACTAAGCATGCAATCGGACTTAAAACAAAAAATGGTGCAGAAATACTGATTCATATAGGGCTGGATACGGTGAATATGAAGGGCGAAGGCTTTGAGGCTTACGTGAAAGAGGGAGATACCGTTAAAAGGGGTCAAAAGCTTGTAAGCTTTGACACCAGCTTGATAAGAGAAAAAGCGGCTAGTACGGTCATTCCTATCATCATTACCAATGGAGAATTGGTTCAG
Source organism: Bacillus sp. MUM 13 (assembly GCF_001866725.1). Taxonomy (NCBI): domain Bacteria; kingdom Bacillati; phylum Bacillota; class Bacilli; order Caryophanales; family Bacillaceae; genus Bacillus; species Bacillus sp. MUM 13. Next base: position 10,053 of record NZ_MLYQ01000028.1, on the reverse strand, counting down.
AACATCGAGAAAACCAGTCAGTCTGCAGCAGTAAGCAATGAAACTTCCTTTTTAACCGTAACTATGAAATGAGACATAAAGCTGACTGATAATTAGACCAAAAGGTGTCTTTAAAGGATAGCCTTTGTAAAATGCGGGTGTTTTGCAATCCAGGATGCTTTGCTTTCCGCATGGTTCTGCCTGTCCCCGCTAGTCTCGCACCTTTTGTTTCCATCAGCTTTAAGCTATTTAAAAAAGCCAGATTCCTTTTATTTTTAGGGATCAGGCTTTTTTTTATGGTGCTATGTCCTATGAGTCAAAAGGATATTTCAGGACGCGGCCTTCTTAGACTTTTATCATCGCAAGGCGCACCCGTATATTGTTTAATCCAGCTGCAGTGCCTAGACCGCTGTTTTGTCCTCAGAAGGCAAGAGCGCCTTCTGTGGCCACAACCCTATTTGCTTCGCGGTCTGACCAGGCGCATCCGCTTTTTATTAATCCAGCTGCAGCGCCTAGCCTCTCGGGGTCATAAGTCACCTAAGACTTGAAGGCAAAGGGCGCCTTCTATTCTTAGGCGCCTTATGCCGGTCAAGGCTGACCAGGAGCTTCCGCTTTTTCATTAGTTTTTATTGGTTATTATGGAGGAGATTCTGATTATGCTGTTTTTGGTTTTGTTGTTGGCTGTTTTGCTGCCGGTGGTTTCAAATCTGGCTGTATGGTGTCCGTTTGATAATTGGGTTGTGATATAAAGCGGTCTTTTTCTTTGGAAGGGCCACCATGTGCTCATTATTGTGACAGGCTTGCCGTCAATGAACACTTTTATTTCACCCCCGTCTGGGCTTCTCAGAAGATTAACACCCAGCACATTTCCCGTGAATGAGTACTCCAGAAAATCTCCCTTTTTGCCGCTTGTATAATAGCGGCCTTTCTTTATAAATCCGTTTTTATTTATTATTTGCTTTTTCGTTGAAAATAGAAGGTCGGGATTCTTATGAATGGAAGAGGAAAGAACAGCTATTTTTTTATGTTTGGCCGCATTCCATTTAATTACCTGATAGATGCTGTCCGCATATAACCTGTATCCGCGGGCATTTGGGTGTACAAGGTCCCTCGTAAGCTTTTCTGCAGGAAGGCCGGTATCCTTGAATACTGGTCTCATATCTATGTTGACTGCTTGGTAATGCTTTGATACAAGTGCTATCTTCCGGGCAAAATCCTCATAAGCTAAACAGCTCTCTGTTAGTGTAATAATCTCCGCTGATGGATAATCCTTTTTCGCTTTTCGGATCAGGGATTCGTAAATCTTTCCGAATTCATCACTATTCATATATTTCCTGTCATTTTCCCCAAACACAATAAAAATAAGATCTGGTGTGGCGACAGCAGGCTGGCTGTTAAGTTTATATAAACCTTCAAAGGCAGTTGAACCGCTTTGAACAATGTAATCGCCTTTCATTTCAATATGCCGCTCTTCATACATCTTTTGTTCCAAAAGCTTAAACCATCTTTGTGATGCATGTTCAGCTCCAGAACCCCGTCCGATGCTGTCACCTATTACAAGATAGCGGATCGGTGTGTGATGATTGTATTTTTCATACACATTCTCTTTTTCTTCGAATCCGTATGTTTTTCGCTCTTTTTGAAAAAACAAGGAACCTGTTAATAGTGCCAGCAAAATCACAATAATAAAAGGAACCAGAATCGCCCTTTTTTTCAATTCACTCTTTGCCCCCATATAAAAGTAATAAGGTTAACAGCTGGTATAGTTTTGCTGATTTTCCTTTCGAGTTCATTATTATATCCCAAATCTCTTCAGCCTGAAAGGAAAATGTAATGTTTTTTTAATCTTATTGAAAAATAGGCATTCGCACAGTCCAGAAAGGGCGAATATACATATGGTAAGGATGTAGAGAGGTTGAGAATAAAAAAGGAGTGATTTTCATGTACGGATATGGATATGGATATGGCGGCGGCTGCGGATATGGATATGGAGGATGCGGATTCGGTGCGAACTTTGCATTGATTGTAGTATTGTTCATTCTTTTAATCATTATCGGAGCATCCTTTTGCTGTCCTTAACGATTTGTAATATTAAAAATGTACACCAGCCTTTTTACAAAGGCTGGTTTCTTCATGTACCAATGATCACCTGCTGCAGATGATCCATCAATCTGCGGAAAAATCTGAAAAGAAGGGATAAAATCATATTTATAGAAACATAAACTATATTCCTAGTTTATATAGCAAAAAATACGAACAATTTATTTTATATACATATTATAGTTCGTTTTTTTCTTGACCTCTCTTGAGAAGTTTGATATATTAACTGAGGGATAAAAGCATTCATCCATCAGTTGTGATTTTAATGTTTACTTAGAAATTGGAAAATTTGCACTTTTGGGAAATTATGAAAGCATAAACCTTACTGCCCGTGAAAGCGGGAATTCAGATCCATTTTCTCCTGGGAGGAATTTATAATGAAAACTAATTATGATGTAATCGTGGTAGGAGCAGGTCCTGCAGGGATTTTCACCTGCTATGAACTAACATTGAAAATGCCCGAAGCAAATATTTTGCTGATCGATAAGGGCCATAATATATATAGAAGAAATTGCCCGATACTTGAGCATAAAATTGAGAAATGCCCGCCTGCAATTGGAAGAAAGGAATTTGCAGGGTGCCTGCCAGCATGTTCAATCACGAATGGTTTTGGCGGTGCCGGTGCTTATTCTGACGGAAAATTTAACATCACAAGCGAATTTGGCGGCTGGATGACAGATTATTTGCCAGATTCAGAGGTCGTCAATTTAATAAAATATGTTGATGAAATCAACTTAAGCCATGGAGCCACACATACTATTACCGATCCGCTTACAGATAAGGTAAAGGACATTGAAAAGCGGGGATATGCTGCAGGATTGAAGCTGCTTCGCGCACAGGTAAGGCATCTGGGTACAGAGCAAAACTTGAAAATCATGCAGAGCATATACGAATACTTAAATGAAAAAATTGAAATGGTGTTTAAAACGGAAGTAGAAGATTTGATCACAGAAAAGAACAGCGAAGGAAACCATTTTGTGACAGGTATACAGCTAAAGTCAGGAGAAAGCATTACCGCAGGCAAGGTCGTCATCACTCCTGGCCGTGATGGGTCGACATGGCTGAGCAGGATGCTGAAAAAAAGACGTCTTAAAATGATTAACAACCAGGTAGATATCGGTGTTCGTGTAGAGACGTCCGATATTGTCATGGAAGAAATCAATGAAAACCTTTACGAAGGAAAATTCATTTTTAACACATCTGTCGGCACTACAGTCAGGACCTTCTGCAGCAATCCGTCCGGACATGTTGTTGTGGAAAATCATTCAGGAATCATGCTTGCCAACGGCCATGCATACAAAGATCCGAAGCTCGGCAGCAGAAATACGAATTTTGCCCTTCTTGTATCACATACTTTTGCTGAACCCTTCGATAAGCCGAATGAATATGCACATGAAGTTTCACGCCTGGCAAATGCGCTTTCGAGCGGAGGTCTGATTGTCCAAAAGTATGGAGACATCCTTAAAGGCAGGCGGTCTACTGCAAAGAGAATTAAGGAAGGTTTTCTTGAGCCGACATTAAAAGAAGCGGTACCTGGCGATCTAGGGCTTGTCTTGCCTTATAATACCATGAAGAGCCTGATTGAAATGACTGAAGCATTAAATAAGGTTTCTCCGGGACTTGCTTCTGAACATACCCTGTTTTATGGAGTGGAAGCGAAATTTTATTCAGCCCGTCCTAAATTAAATGATCGTTTCGAAACAGAAATTTCCGGATTATATGTTGGCGGTGATGGTGCAGGGATAACAAGGGGGCTTGCCCAGGCAAGTGCCTGCGGGGTCTGGATAGCCAGGGACATTATCGAAAAATCACAAAGTGAAAAAAGTCATAGAGACACGGTGCTGAGCCATTCCTGATAGCAGGAATAATAGATGGACAAGAGGGTGGGGCTATCTCCATCCTCTTTATTTTGCAGTGCTGTTCTGTTAAAATAATGCAGCTATATATGAAAAGCTATAAAGAGGGATAAGGGAGATTGCAATGACAAAATTAAAGGCCGGAGATGAAATCAGGATTATAGCTCCCTCGAGGAGTCTTGCAATTATTAAAGGCGAACAGCGGAGAATTGCTGAAGAAAGATTAAGTAAAATGGGATTTGCCGTAACATTTGGGGAGAATTCCTTTCATCATGATGAATTTTTCTCGAATTCTATTGAAGATAGGATAGAAGATTTGCATGATGCCTTCAAAGATCCTAATGTAAAAGGAATAATGTCTGCAGCTGGCGGCTATAATGCGAATCAGCTGCTGGGATATCTCGACTTTGACCTTATAAGAAGCAATCCTAAAGTATTCTGCGGTTATGGAGATACGACAGCTCTGAGCCTGGCTATTTACAAGAAGACAGGGATGATCACTTATTCTGGCCCGGATTTTTCTTCATTGGGCATGAAATCTTATTTTGACTATACAGTGAAGCATTTCACAAAAGCTATTATGAGCCAAGAAGAATTTGAACTTGAAGCAAGTGGCATGTGGAATGATGAATCCTGGCTTTTGGAGGACGAACAAAGGGAAATGCATGAAAATCCCGGGTATAATGTTATGAAGACAGGTGAAGGCGAGGGTGTGATTATCGCCGGAAGCTTAAGTGGAATAAACTCCCTGCAGGGAACAGAATACATGCCTTCTCTTTCAAATAGTATTTTATTTCTGGAAGAAAACGAAGAAATGCACCCGCCCGCTTTTGACCGGGGGCTGCAGTCTCTTTTGCAGCATCATGGATCATCCGGATTGAAAGGGCTTGTGATTGGACGCTTTCAAAAAGAATCCGGCATGACTGATTATGCGCTTCAGAAAATTATAGAAAGCAAGAAAGAATTGCAGAGACTTCCTGTCATTTCAAATGCCAACTTTGGCCATGTGCATCCATTTGCAACAATACCAATTGGAGCCAAGTGCTCAATGCGGATTAATAATAATGCGGTGATAAAAATTTCCTCTCAATAAATCAATGGGTTTACAGGAGCAGGATAGCAGCATGGACTGTTAGAAAGTGGCTGATAAGAAAATTCTGAATATATGAAATTGAACCATTACTTGGCTTATTGTACATTATAATTATTTTTTTGATATACTAATAGAAGAGAATAATTAGAAAAGGTGATTACGTGTTGTTAAGAATACCAGCTTCAATCCGTTTAACAGGAGTACTTGATTCATATAAGAAAAAGGGAAGGGTAAGCCATACATGTTTTGTATGCGGCCAGGATACCTCGGCAGCTCTTTCACATATTGAAAATGGAGAGAACGGCAATCAATATTATAAACTGGGCACTAAAAGTGTTTGCATTCCTTGTGTCCAAAAAGTATTGCGCCACTCATCATTAAAAAAATACGAATATGTCCACACACAAGTGATAAATAAAGAAGCATTTTACAGAGATACCCTTGCTATCCTAAAAGATGCAGATTTCCTTGCAGGCATAAAAGAAGCTAATGCCGAACCTGCGTTGTCGCATTAAGCGCACTTATACATGTATGTTTAGAGGAAGCGGGATACGAGATGGGCAATGATTATGGCCGCAGCCTTATTTCCATATGATAATAATAAGGAGAAGCAGTTCGCAGTGCGAGCTGCTTTTCTTTTTCTTTAACTTTGTATAGTTGGATATTTGTTAAGTCTTTTATTGTATGTATCAGCATGATTCACGAAAATATCTGGTGCCCTAAAAGCCCCTGCTGCCCGCAAAAGGAAATGTCCTTTATGGCGGCAGCAGGGGCTTTTTCCCGCATACTGTTGTTTACGTTACATTTTGTTCAGCAATATTTTCAATTGCTTTTCATATGTTTGAGATGCTAGTTGTATGAAAAATTGCCATTAAAGGTTTTTTTTATAAATTGGGGACATATTAAAGCTATCCATGGGATGCAAAGGAAGATCACAATGAAATTTTTCAGAAATCAAATTGAAAACAAAAAAGATAAAAGCAAAAAAGAAGATCTGGCGGGAGCTTCTGCTTCAGCAAGTGAAAATTACCATAGTTTATTGGAATGCCTGCATCATACCGGGGAATTAAAATCTCAAAGCCTTGTTATAAATCAATTAAAGTTCATGCTTATTTATCTGGAAACCATGGCGGATCCTGAAAAAATTCAAAAATTGATTTTGCCGGCCCTTCATAAATGCATGTCACTGGCCGATCTGGATGAATGCATTTCAAGTGCAGGCAGTGTCAAGACTCAGAGTACGAGGGAGGCTGCAGATTTGCTGCTTGAGGGCTACTGCTTAATAACTGTGGATACTTGTAGTGAATTCTGGCTGCTGCAAGTCCGTGCTGACATTCATCGTCCTCCGCTGGAACCGGAAAATGAAAAAGTAGTAAGAGGTTCGCATATCGGCTTTGTTGAGGATATGGCAGTTAATTTAAGAATGATCAGGCAGAGGATGGCAAACAAGAAATTAGTATTTCGATACTTAACTAAAGGAAAAGAGACCAACACCAAAATTGTGCTGGCATATGTAAAAGGAATCGCGGATGAGCAAGTTGCAGAAACCATTTACAGGAAAACTGAAAAAATCGGGGCCGATATGATTTTCAGTCCCGGCTTTATGCAGGAGTTTATGGAGGAACACCCTTACTCGCCATTTCCGCAATTTCTGCAGACAGAGAGGCCTGACAGGGTTATGGCCAATTTGATGGAAGGAAAAGTGGCTATTTTGGCAGAAGGCAGCCCGACTACCATCGTGATGCCTGTGACGTTTTTTTCATTTTTTCAATCACCGGATGATTATAATTCCAGGTTTCTTCCGGGTGCATTTTACAGAATTCTGAGACTTATCAGCTTTGTCATTGCTCTTGTATTACCTTCCGTTTATATCGCTGTCATCGCCTTTCATTTTGAAGTAGTGCCAAGCGATCTCGTGATCCCATTGAAGACGTCTGTCAGCGGTATTCCCTTTCCCCCTTTGCTTGAGGCTTTCATTATGGTTTTTACGATTGAACTTATCAGAGAAGCGGGGATCAGGCTGCCGACTCCAATCGGGCAGACAATTGGCATCGTTGGAGGATTGATTATCGGAGATGCCGTAGTAAGGGCAGGCCTAATTTCAAACATGATGATCATTGTCATTGCTTTAACGACGGTATCCTCTTTCTCTATTCCATCGGTTGAAATGAGTGCGTCTCTGAGGCTGTTGACTTTCCCGTTAATGATCCTTTCGTCTGTGTTCGGGTTCCTGGGAATCATGTTTGGACTAATGTTCATCATGATTCATTTGTGCAAGCTGCATACATTTCAAAGTCCATACCTTGAGCCGGTTGCACCTTTTACAAAAACGCAATATAAAGATACCTTTCTAAGATTTCCAATCCGCAAACAGCATAAGGATAAGGCGTCAGAGGCTGGAGGCAATAAAGCCAATAAATGAATAGGGGAACATGATGGATAAAAGCAATAACGAGATAGGATATGTACAAAGCATATTTTTTATCATTCAGACTCAAATAGGTGTTGGGATTCTATCCATGCCGTTTCAGGTTTTTATGAAAGCGAAGGAGGATGCCTGGATATCGGTTCTTATGGCCGGGGCCATTGTACAATGCCTGTTATTCATTTATAGTGCTCTCTGCAAAAAGTTCCCTGATCAAAACCTGTATGAAATTTGTGTTTCGGTGTTAGGGAGGATTCCTGGTGCAATTTCAGGTTTCGTATATATCATCTTTTTCATCCTCGTGGCGGGAAATATCCTTGCGATGTTTGGCGGGATTATCAATAAATGGCTTTTGCCCCAGACTCCTGTGTGGGTCATCATTTTATTGATGATGCTGACAGGTGTCTATGCGGTCAGGAGCTCAATTAATGTGCTTGCCAAGTTTTTCGTCCTGTCATCATTTGTATTTCTCATCTTCACGATTCTTTCATCAATTTCTTTCCTTGATGCCGATTTTTTGAATGTGTTCCCGATTGGCCATGAAGGGTTAAAAAATATAGCACTGGGTACGAAGGAAGCTACATTTTCAATGATTGGCTTTGAAATATTTTTAGTCATTTATCCTCATATTGCTCAATCGAAAATCAGTAATTTAACTGTTGCTACTTCTGCGAATTTGTTTGTGACCCTATTCTATTTTTTGCTGACTGCCGCTACATTGCTTTTTTTTAGCGAAAGTGAGTTAAAGCTCATTCATGAGCCTTTGCTTTACATTATCAAATCTTATTCTTTTACGATTTTGGACAGAATAGATATTCTCTTTTTATCACTGTGGGTCATTGCTGTCGGGACATCCTATATGAGCTATTTGTTCGCCGCCTCAAAAGGGATGGCTGGATTATTTAAAAAGAAGGATCACCAATCCTATGTTATACCGGCAGGAGTGATTACCTACTGTCTTTCTCTGATGCCGGACGGAGAATATGACCTGGCAGCTACAGCTCAATTTATCTCGGTAACTTCCATATATCTAATTGTGCTCCTGCCCGTGATTCTGCTCATTATTGCTTTGTTTGTAAAGAGAAAGGAATAACTACATGAAGCGCTCTCTGTTGATTATAATGGCAGCAGCATTTATCCTGTCAGGCTGCTGGGATCAGCGTCTGATTAAAGAAAGCAATTTAATACGCATCGTAGGCTATGACAAAGAAAAAAACCATAAGCTTAGGGAGTCAGTAGGGTATCCTGTCGTGGCACACGGTGAATTATCAGCCGTACAGCCCCAAAGCAATATTAATTCGGCAATAAACTATTCTCCAAGGGATGCAAGGCTTGCTTTGGACCGGAAAGTGGTACAGACTTACGATTCTTCAAAGGTAAAGGTTTTCTTATATGGTGATGCGTTGGCGAAGGAGAATGTATACAACAGCCTTGATGTCATTTACCGTGATCCGAAAGGCTCCCTGAATGCACTAGTGGCAGTGGTCAATGGCAGGGCCCTGGATGCTTTAAATGTAAAGCAAAGTGATACAGGACTGATAGAAGATTATTATGAAGAGCTGATTCAAAGCGGACATGAGTTGGGTATGTATCGATTGCATAACGTCCAATCATTATGTACGGCGATATTCACAGAAGGACAAGATGTTGTTTTGCCTTTTATTAAACTTAGGGAAAAAGAAGGCAGGGCAGACATCGTTGGTACAGCTTTGTTTCACCATAAGAAAATGACAGGGCAGCTTAATTATGAAGAATCATCCATGCTGACACTATTGAAAAAAATGAAAAAAACCAAATCTCCATATTTTTCTTTTATAATCGGGAAGGAAAAATCAGCAGGAGAAAAAGCTTTGAATGCAAGAGTGAAAAAAATCAAAGGGAAAATGAACATCCAATATAATGAAATTCAAGGAGCACAAGTAAAAATCAGCTACATAGTGGATATGGAAATCAGCCAATACCCGCCAAACCATCTGACTGAAAAAAAGACGGTTGCTGCACTTTCTGAAAAAATGAGTGCTAAAATGAATGACCTGGCTGACACTACGCTTGATAAGCTGCAAAAGGCGAACTGTGATGCTTTGGGGATTGGCCAGAAGCTTCACGCTTTTCATTTTGATGCATGGAGCCGCCTGAATTGGGACAAAGATTATCCCAATGTGAAAATTACCCCCGATATTAAGGTGAACATCATTCAGCATGGAATCATCAATTGATAACAAGGCATCATCTTTTTCTAAGGCTTTATAGAAAGTCACCTCAAACAATGACTATCTGAACATCCCTGGAATCAGAAGGGATATTTAACAGTTAATTATTAAAAAAGAGCAGCAGCAGGGAGGGCCATAGCGGACACCTCCTATTTTTTATGGCTTCATAAAAAAAGGATGGCCCTTTATGTCAGCAGGAAAAGCTTTCTTTCATTTATTTCCTGTGAAAGATTGCCGCAGCACCCACATACAATTCACTATAGGTATGTTTTTTAAGAGGGCTATTTTCTTAAAGATTGTTGTTTTTTAATTGTTCTGTGAAGCGATTCTGCTGTTAAACCGGGTTGATTGGAGTGTAAGGTGCGACAGTGTGGGATTAGCGGGAAGGTG